>NZ_JAMPKN010000007.1:0-237139 GCF_039962155.1 Trichocoleus desertorum AS-A10
GCGCTGCACTTCTTCTTGGGTGCATGGCCAGTGATTGGCATCTGGTTCACGTCCTTGGGCATCAGCACGATGGCGTTCAACCTGAACGGGTTCAACTTCAACCAGTCGATCATCGACTCCCAGGGTCAAGTGATTGGCACTTGGGCCGACGTGCTGAACCGTGCAAACTTGGGAATGGAAGTGATGCACGAGCGCAACGCTCACAACTTCCCCCTTGACCTAGCTGCGGGCGAAGCTGCTCCTGTAGCGCTGAGCGCTCCTAGCATTCACTCCTAACAAAAACTCAAGTGGTAGAGTGAGACTCGCCACTTGAGCTAAAACATCACTTGATCGCTATAAAAAGCGCTCTCCACACAGAGGGCGCTTTTTTCATTAGTCTAGAAATAGAAGTATGTGACGTGCAAGAGGGGGCCTGGAAGGGGTGAGTGCCTTTTGCGCCCTAAGCTTCACTCACAAGCGATCGCCAGAATTTTTGTGAGTCGAGCAACTTCAACCGTTATGATTTGAGCTTGGATGAATTTAGGAGGCAGTCCCACGGTTTACGCACGTCCCTTAGCTCGCTTAATTGAGCAATTACAGCGCTTACCAGGTGTGGGGCCTAAAACCGCGCAACGGCTCGCTTTACATATTCTCAAACGCCCAGAAACCGAGGTTCAAGCGCTGGCTCAAGCTTTGATGGAAGCCAAGCAACAAATTGGCCTGTGTTCTGTCTGTTTTCACCTGTCGGCTGAACCTGTTTGTGAAATTTGTCGCACCGCGAATCGCGATCGCACCACACTTTGCGTTGTTGCCGATTCACGAGATGTAATTGCAATTGAAAAAACACGAGAATATCGCGGTAAATATCACGTGTTAGGAGGTTTAATTTCACCAATGGATGGAATTGGTCCTGACCAACTCTATATCCATCAACTGGTCCGGCGAGTCAGCCAAGAGAAAGTTCAAGAGGTTATTCTAGCCATTAGCCCTAGTATTGAGGGTGAAACTACCACCCTGTATGTCGGCCAGCTATTAAAGCCGTTTACAAAAGTGACTCGAATTGCCTTTGGCTTGCCGATGGGGGGCGATTTGGAGTATGCCGATGAGGTGACATTGGCAAGAGCACTAGAAGGCCGACGAGAGTTGGACTAGAACGTAAGTTTATGGCGCTAAAACGGTAGGCGAGGGGCGATCGCCTGCCATAAACTACTTCAACTTTTGCTTGATGAAGGTAACAATCTGCGTTAGTTGTTTCTTCAGGCCATCGATTTCTGCCTGCATCTTGGCAATCTTCTCATTGAGTGCCTGAATTTCTGCCGCCGATGCCCCTGACTCGGCAGGTGCTGCGGTTGCTGTAGTGGCTGCGGGCGTGGCTACGGTTGGAGCGGCTGCTTGTACCCGTGGCAGTTTTGCTTTGGCCATTGAGGCTTTAATCGCTTCAATGAGCTCCTTCTGCTCGAAAGGCTTTTCAATAAACTCGAAAAACTCAAAGGGCTCAGGGATTTTCTCGGTTACTTCTTCCCGACGCCCTGACATCACTACTAGGGGAATGCTCTGTAAGTCTGATTGGTTCTGAATCTGTTGAAAGACTTCCCAACCGCTCATTCGTGGTAGCAGGAAATCTAGCATGATCAGGTTTGGCCGTTCTTGCCGGATTAAGTTGAGACCTTCAACCCCATCTTTGGCTTCGAGAACTTCAAAGTTACCTTTGGGTAACATGTCTCGCACTCGCATCCGAATGACTCTGCTGTCATCAATAACTAGGATCTTGTGACTTGCCACAACTGACTCCTTAGGGGGTGATTCAAGGTTTAGTGAAGATTTAGATTATTATTTCTCGACCGTCCTGCTGTTTGATCCTGTTGGAGGATAACCTCGGGTGAAGAATTAATCAATGCACAGTGTAGTAGAGAAAATTGGTATACATCACTCAAGTGATGTTGAGTATAGGCATAGTGGTAATTCTATGACACCATAAACCAGCGTAGCTTCTGCAAGTGAAATTACTCTAATTTCAGTTGAGTGAGACTCCTGTTTGGTGGTGTTGGCATAGGATAGGCATTCTAATATGCCCAAAATTTCCTCAGAATTGATCTCAAAGCGATCGCACTACCGTTAGATTTGGGTAGATTGCGTTTTGGTTCGTGCCGCTATTATCAGTGACGGGAAAGGTCAAAATTGCAGTTTCGACAACAAGTTCTAGAATTTGTGATTAGACCTCTTTAATTACCCGACTGCTGGCTTGAGCCATCTAACGTTTTATGCCTTCCGAAATAGAGCCAACCCTACAGCCAAGTTTGACGAACGCATCTACTGCGGCTCGTCGTTCTGAGATTATCAGCATGCCGGAATGGCTCCGGCGACCTGTGGGTAAGGCGAGTGAGATTTCTACGGTTCAGAAGATTATTAAGCAGCGGCAAATTCATACGATTTGCGAAGAGGGGCGCTGCCCGAATCGAGGAGAGTGTTACGCCCAGAAGACAGCAACCTTCCTGCTGATGGGGCCTATCTGTACTCGTGCCTGTGGTTTTTGTCAGGTAGATAAAGGCCATGCTCCCATGCCGCTTGACCCTGATGAACCGGAAAAAATTGCTGAATCAGTTAATTTACTGGGGTTGGAATACGTAGTGCTGACTTCAGTCGCGCGCGATGACTTGGCCGATCAGGGAGCGGGTTGGTTTGCGGCTACGATGGCGGCAATTCGCGCAACGAACCCGAACACTCAGATTGAAGTGCTGACACCTGATTTTTGGGGTGGGCGAGCGACTGATCTGGAGGCAGCAGAGATGCAACGACAGCGGATTGCGACCGTGGTAGCAGCTCAGCCTGCTTGCTTCAATCACAACATTGAGACGGTGAAGCGTTTACAAGGTCCAGTGCGACGCGGTGCCAAGTATGAGCGATCGCTACAAGTGCTACAAGTGGTGAAACAGCTCAACCCCCAGATTCCTACCAAGTCTGGCTTAATGTTGGGGCATGGGGAGACCGAGTCAGAGGTAATAGAGGCTATGCAAGATTTACGCGCGGTAGCTTGCGATCGCCTCACTCTGGGGCAATACATGCGCCCATCATTGGAACACTTGCCTGTCCAGAAATATTGGACACCCGCAGAATTTGAGCACCTAGGCGCGGTTGCGCGTGCAATGGGCTTTTCTCATGTGCGTTCTGGTCCCTTAGTGCGTAGCTCCTACCACGCTGGGGAAGCGGTTTAGTCAGTTGGTGAGGTTGCAGCGGGCTCTTCCGTGGGATTGAGAAAATTTTCGCCAAAGCAAAATAAAATCTGCCTACTGGCGCGTGTGCTCGACCTAGCCTCTTTGGTATTTCTGTTTAGTAGAGTTACACAAGGAGCTTGTTTATGAGTGCTCAAGCAGTGAAATCATCGGTTAAAACCAAAGCAGTTGTGGATGAGTCTAAGCCCCCTTATCCCTACCGCACCATTGTTAGCTTGATTCTCTTAGCTGGCAATTTCCTGGTTGCAGCTATTTACTTCCATGCCATCAACCCATAATGACCTGAGACTTCTGCTTTGGTCTGCTTGGTTAAGCGCTAGTGTTACTCAAATCGTGCCTTTAAATAAGCCTTGTGGCCGCACGAGTAGCACTAGCACCATGATCAATAAAGCTACTCCCAGCTTGTATTCAGTGGGTAACCAGTAGGTGCTGACTTCCTGCGCCACTCCGATAATTAAAGCGCCCGCGATCGCGCCGTAGGGATTGCCAATTCCGCCCAAAATGACTGCCGCAAACATAGGCAAAATAAGAAACCAGCCCATGTTGGGACGTACTGCGGTAATCAGGCCATACATGCCACCACCTAGGGCCGTAAGACTACCAGCAATCACCCAAGTCCAGATTACGACTTGGTCTACGTTAATACCTGACACCCGCGCTAAATCGATGTCATCCGCTACAGCCCGCATCGCTTTACCAATTTTGGTGTTTTGTAAGAGATAATGCAGACCCAAAATCACCAAAATTGCTAACCCAACCACAATCAAGCGGTAGTAAGCAATTCGGATACCCAACAGGTTAACGGCAGAGGCGACTGGCAGATCGTAGTTTTGATTCCCACCGCCCCAGAACAAAATAATGCCGTTGCGAAGAAATAGAGCTAGACCGATGGAAATGATGATGAGGGTGGTAGAGGAAGCTCGGCGATCGCGCATGGGCGACCACAGCAGTTTTTCGGTAAGCAACACTGCCAAAATAGTCCCGACCACACCCAGGATTACAGCCAGCCAAATATTTATACCAAAACCGTTGGCTAAGAGCGTCAGGTAAGCTCCTAGCGTGAGGAAATCACCGTGGGCAAAGTTCGCTAAGCGCAAAATGCCATAGGTGAGTGTGAGACCGACAGCTGCCAGAGCAATAATGGAGCCGACTGCAATGCCATTCACAATGAGTTGAGCCAACTGCTGACTGAGGAGCTGACCCGACAGCTGAGCCAATAAATCCATAGTTTTGGTAACCGTCACATGTTCTATCGCTCTGATTGTCCCTAAACCAGAGCTGTTTGGAAAGCCAACTCAACCATCAATCTGAGTTGAGCCAACTCCTTTGTTTAATAGAATCCTTGGAGCACCTACCTAGCGCGGAATAATAGGGCGATCGCAGATATAGGCAGAGACAATCATGAGACTGCGAAATTCTCGATTACTCTTATTTACCAGTTTCCTAACGCTGTTTTGTGGCGGTGGGGCGTTACTTTTCTTTTTGTATTTCGGAACAGCCTTAAGCCAGGAAGACGACACACCAGACATTTTAAGATCTGCTTTGCAGATGGAGCTAACTCATGCTGATATTACGGCGGTAAAGTCCAACCCAAAACGCTTGTTGGTTCGCTCCTTCTCTGCTTTAAAGACCCATCTAGAGCAACGAGGTTGGACTTGGGTAGACCAAATGGGATCGCTTGTCGTCTACCGCCAAGCAGCTCAGCAGCTAAATGCGAATTGCGCTATGTACTCCCGAAGCTACATGATCTGTGATCTAAGCGAAGTTCCGTAGAGGTTTCAAGCTTCAGCCAAGTAGCATCTGTGAATCCCATCCTCACTCTTACCAACGGCTGTAAGGATGCTTCGCTAAACTGGCGTTGAAGTAACGGGGATCGTGGGAGACTTCTTCTCCAGCCCAATCGGGCAAGGTAATAGCTTGGTTCGTATCGCTCAGTTCGACTTCCGCCACCATTAACCCTTGATTTTCTCCCGCAAACTCATCCACTTCCCAAACCAAGTTGTCCCAAGCAACTCTATGGCGAGTTTTTTCAATTAGAGGCGGCTCACAAAGCTGATCCAGCATCGCTTCCGCGTCAGCTAGCGGAATGCTGTACTCAAACTCCGAGCGAGAATAGCCGACTGTGGGGCCTTTGATCGTGATGAACCCGCGATCGCCCGCAACTCGGATTCGCACAGTCTTACTGGCACTGGAAAAGATGTAACCCTGTCGATAGCGGGTGCTGCTGAGCAACGTGGGATCAGAGCGCTGCTGAAATTGCTGCCACTCCTCTGGTTTAACGAGAAATTTACGCTCGATTTCAGTAGCCATTAGCCAGATAGTTGTTGATTGAGGTAGAGAAAAGCCTCAACTTCCGCTGGTGTGGGTTGAGCCGCGATCGCCCCTGGTCGTGTAGTGGTTAAAGCGCCGACTGCACTGGCGTAGGTCACGACTTTTTTAGCTGTTTCGGGATCGCTGAGGCTTTGCAACCCATTCTGAGCGACTTGGTGCAGAAAACCAGCAACAAAGCTGTCACCTGCGCCTGTGGTGTCTTCTGATTCCACGTCAAAGGCCTTTAAGTGACCTTCATTGCCGCCCAAGTAGTAGGCGCAGCCTTTGGCTCCAGCCGTCACCAACACACTCTCGGTATTGCCTAGGCGATGGGCGATCGCGCCGGGATCAGCGGTACCAAACAACCACTCCGCCTCCTCATCCGCGAGCTTGAGAAAATCAACTCGCTTGAGTAAATCTTGAATGATGGCAGGTGCAATTTCTGGATCAGGCCAGAACATGGGTCGCCAGTTCACATCCACTAATGTCTTGACGTAATGCTGCTCGGCTAACTGTAAAGCTCGCTCTATGGCGGCTCGGCTCTCTGGGTAGGCTAACTCCAATGTACCTAATACCAAGAAGTCGGCTGACTCAAACAAGTCCACTGGCAGTTGGTCAGCTTGCAGGTGAGTATCGGCAAATTCTGCGGTGTCTAAATCTCCAAACCCAGAAAAAATGCGGTCGCCTGTCTCTGAGCGCAACACATAAACTTGGCGCGTAGGAGCCGTAGGATGACGCTGCACCCCTTTGGTATCTACACCCACAGTTTGCAACAGTTGGACTAAATTTGCTCCTGGCTCATCTTGACCCACACAGCCAACGAACCCAGCACTTGTGCCGAGCTTGACCAGTGCACAAGCAACGTTTGCTGGAGCCCCACCAGGATAGGGAGTCCAAGACTCTACCTGCTCTAGCGATCGCCCTGGTTGATTCGCCAAACAGTCAAACAAAACTTCGCCAAGACAGAGAACCCGCGGGTGAACCACACCAACACTCCTTCTCAACTTTTCCCAACCGATCAAATGCCGCCCTAAGGTGACGTCTCTTAGTTACATTGCCGTTTTTTAGCAATTAAAACCGCAATTTCGCTAAGTTAGGGTCTTATACAGACAGCAGACCCCAGATTCAGGACTTAACTCAGGAACTTGTAGGCTCAGAAGTTACCCTAGATGCCTACCATCATAGGGTTGAATGCCAACTTTCTGACTTCTAGGCATTACTCATTGGCTTCTTGAAGCTGAGCTGCTACTCGCTCCCCAAATTCTGAATCTGTATTAGCCAAACCCAATAATTGCAGATATTCAGTTTTAGTTAATCCCGCCGTCGCAATAATTGCTAGAGCTTCGGTTTCAATTTCTCGTTGGACTCGCAGCGACTCCGATTCGGTTTCGGCTCCCTGGAGTTCCCCTTCTCGCCGTTCAATGAGATCCAGCACTTGTAAAAAGGCATGAACGAATTGGTTTACCTTCTCAGACGGAATATCGTTAGAGTCTAGGTTGCTATGGCTGGAAGCAGGTTGTTCTGGAGAGAGTTCTACACTGATTGGAGCTGTGGGCAACGATTGCGCCCAAGCGATCGCCGGGCTACTCCAAACCGCCACAAACAAGCCAGCTACCACCAGTAGAGCTAGCAATTTAGCGCACCAAGAGTTTAGTGAAAATTCGACCGAGCGGGACAAGGGCATTTAACGAAAAACCGCAGTCTAAGCAACGGTTCCAACTAGGCTAGGCGTTAAGGACTCTGCTAAAGATGGCTCACTTTCGGCCCAAGGTGAACGCAAGCTAATCCAAAGGACGTAGCGCTGGTCTGTAGGGGCCGTATTGCGATCGCTAACGCAAGTAATGACCGTTTGGATACCTTGTTGAGCGAGGGCACAGCCTAAGCTGTAGGCATGGTTACGCCGCTGGAGACTGAAAGTTCGAAAGTGACGAAACAATTCGCTTTGGTAACGCATGCCATCATGCATGACGTTCTTGTACCAAAATTTGAAGTATGACGAACTCTGTTGCTCAATGACGACCAGTGGTTGCAGCATAGCGACGGTACTCCTCAATCGAGAATGTGGCGTTTGGCAGAGGATTTAAAGATTTTTTGAAATTTAGCGAAACTGCAAGCCTAGGGTCTACTTCCTAGGACTCTGACTGCGCTTCAGGTAAATCGACTCGAATAAATCTCGAATAATTACTGTCAAGACAGCTCAGAACACACATACGTTTTGAGCTGGTAGTCTCAGTTTCTCAATCGGTCAATTGAAAAATTGGAATAGCGACTACTGCTCTAGCCAATTCATCAGGATCAGGGAATGCACCTCGCGGAAGTGACGTTCCAGGGGGAGGAAGAAAGCAGAGTAGCGATTTAATCACTACGCAAGCAACCAAAACAGGAACTTGCTGAGTTCCTATTCCGAATTACCTCATCTAGAGTAAAAGAACGTCGGAAAACACCAATGTATCGATGGATACAACTATGTTTTCTTTACTAGAAATTCAAGCTTCTTCAGGCGATCGCGGTAAAACTTTGAGGAAGCTTTATGATTATTGACTATTTTCGGCTTTGCTCTCTGCTTACACCCGATTTATAGATTTCGGGCCATCCGCTCAAAATCTAGCGATGAAACCCGCTGAACCTGGGGTGTTTGCCAAAATTGCCTCTAGAATTAAAGTGAGGGATAAGTAAATATACACGGATAGGAATAGTTTATGTCTGGTGTCGAGTCTCAGAACCACGGAGTCCTCTCAGACCGAGAGTTGCAAGTAATTGAACTAGTGGCTGCTGGCTTGACTAATCAGGAGATTGCAGAAAAGTTGGCAATTAGCAAGCGCACAGTTGATAACCATATCAGTAATATTTTGACTAAGACTGCTACAGAGAACCGTGTGGCGTTGGTAATGTGGGCGTTGCAGTGGGGTAAGGTCTGCCTGAATGACGTGAACTGTTGCGTTTTGCCTTCTGCCAATGACGAAGTGATCTCTTAAGCGTAAGTTTAGATTGAGTTCAGATCATGATGCAAACTGCTAATAACCAACAGTTGCGCTACGAATTCTACAATCCCACCTTACCTTTGGCTGTGTATCGCGAAGTTGTGGCCCACTTACATCAAGTTAGTGGGGTGAAAGCGGGACTGCTACCACAACCAGCCAAAGATTTTGACTATACCTACAGTCAAGTGGGTGGCTTGTGGCTAGAGTATCCGTTAGAGGCTGACCAACCTGAGCTGAGCCAAGGAATGCGACGACGGATTGATCAGATTTTGGCCTACTATAGCGATCGCTATGGTGCTTGGAAAGCCCAGCAAGATTAACGATCTTTTTGTAATTGGAACCTGAGTGGGAATGGGCGCGATTCAAGCATTACGCGGAACCCGTGATATTCTGCCGGATGAAGTTAAGTACTGGCAACAAATAGAATCAGTAGCCCGGACGATTCTCAGTCGAGCTGCTTATCAGGAAATTCGCACCCCGATCTTCGAGCAAACGGAGTTGTTTGAGCGGGGCATTGGCGAAGCCACGGATGTGGTGGGCAAGGAAATGTACACCTTCAAGGATCGTGGCGATCGCTCAACGACGCTGCGACCGGAAGGCACGGCTGGGACAGTGCGCTCATTTATTGAACACAGTCTGCACGCGCAAGGCGGGGTGCAACGTCTCTGGTACACCGGACCCATGTTTCGCTACGAACGTCCTGGAGCAGGACGACAGCGGCAATTTTACCAGCTAGGTGTGGAAGTTCTAGGCAGCGCTGATCCACGAGCAGATGTAGAGGCAATCGCGATCGCGACCAACTTGCTACAAACCCTGGGTCTGCAAAATCTAAATTTAGATCTCAATTCTCTAGGCACTCCTGAAGATAGACAGCAGTACCGCGATGCCTTAGTTACCTACTTAACCCCTTACAAGAGTGATTTAGACCTCGATTCTCAAGATCGTCTAAGCCGTAATCCTTTACGAATTCTAGACAGTAAGGATCAGCGAACTCAGGCAATCGTCCAACAGGCTCCCAATATTCTGAATTTTCTTGGTGCAGATTCTAGAAGTCGCTTTGAGAAGGTACAGCAACTGCTAAGTGATCTAGGAATCGCTTATAAAGTCAATCCTCGATTAGTACGCGGTCTTGATTATTACTCTCATATTGCTTTTGAAATTCAATCTGACCAATTAGGTTCCCAAGCGACGGTGTGTGGTGGGGGTCGCTATGATGGGTTGGTTTCGCAGTTGGGTGGTCCTAATACACCAGCGGTTGGTTGGGCGATCGGGCTAGAGCGTTTAGTGTTGCTGCTACAGCAACTAAGCGCTGCCCCTCCATCAATACTAGATTTCTACTTAGTGTCACGGGGCGATCGCGCCGAAGCTCAAGCTTTAGTTTTGGCCCAGAAACTGCGTCAGACTGGCTTTGCGGTGGAACTAGACCTAAGTGGTAGTGCCTTTGGTAAGCAGCTGAAGCGGGCCGATCGCAGTGGTGCTTTGGCTTGTCTAATTTTGGGTGACGCAGAAGCAGAGAACCAAACTATTCAAATCAAGTGGTTGGTTTCCGGTGAACAACAAGCGATCGCACAGACGGAGTTAATTAGCAGCTATCAGCAGTTGCAGCAGCGCATCACGGAGTTTCGTGCCCAAGAACCAGCTAAGGCGGCTCAGTAGCTAACTCGCAAAAAGTTAATCACGTTTTAACGAAGTTTATAAGGGTGCTGATTTGGCGATCGGTACCCTTCGCTGTAGACATTAGTAATGTAATTTCTATGCGGCTTTCTATGCGGCCTGCCTAACTGCACAATTCAAGTTCGGTTTACGGGTGCCCAAGGCAGTAGCTTGAAAGAAGCTGGCTTGAGGAAGAGCCAACTGATAAATAAAAAGGTAGCCGTCAAGAGCTGCGTTAGGTCAACAGCAGAGAGGGAGCCATCTGCAAGAGAAGCAATGCTTCTGTCAGTAATGCCAAATAACCAACATGAAACTCCTAGGAGCCAAATGCCATTCCTGAGAGTGTTCAAGGAATCGTCTGAAGGACGTCCGCTATCCATGATTGAGGCCGTTTCCTAACTAACTGGGTGAAACATCGGCGCTACTGCTTGAGGATGACTAGACTACCTCGGAGCCGTTGTTACTTTCATGTTAAGAAATGTTTTGAATACTTGCCATAGATCCAAGGATATACATTCGATTTGCCAACTGGATAACTATGGTGCTATATGTCGCGATCCCAAATGGGGTGAAATTCCTTGAGACTCCAACCCTGGTGGAGTTTCAAGGTGAACAGAAATTAGGATAAAATTTGCGTCGGTTCAACTTCAGTAGATTTGTCAAATTCCCATGCCTGGGAAACAGAAACTGAATGGATATTGCAATTGATTTTGGGACTAGCAACACAGTTGTCGCTCGTTGGAATCGTGCTACGCAACAGCCGGAAACCCTTGCCTTACCTGGCTTATCACTGCGGCTAGGGCAAAACCCACCCCTCATTCCTAGCCTGCTCTATGTAGAAGATGCAGCGAAGCCAGAGGTAGTGTTAGGACAAGCTGTGCGCGATCGCGGCCTCGACCTCAGCAGCGACCCTCGATTTTTTCGCAATTTCAAGCGGGGGATTGGGGCAACCATTCAGGGGTTCGTTCCAGAACTGGATGGTCAGCAAGTCACCTTCGAGCGAGCAGGCACTTGGTTTCTGACTCAAATCATTGAAGAACTCAAAACCAGTTATCCAGAAGTGAAAGAATCGCTGGTGTTCACAGTGCCAGTCGATAGTTTTGAAATCTATCGCAACTGGTTAGGGCAAATCTGCCAGTCGCTACAAATTGAGCAAGTCCGCATGCTGGATGAACCAACAGCAGCAGCCCTCGGTTATGGTCTGGCGGATCAAGAAATTCTGTTAGTGGTTGACTTTGGTGGCGGCACTCTAGACCTCTCCCTAGTGCGTTTAGATTTAGGCCGACAAGCCAACAGCAAGCCTTTGGGCTTCATTTTGCAGTGGGGCCAGAAATCTTTGGCTGACAGTACCAGTCAACGACCCAAAACCGCTCGTGTTCTAGCTAAAGCAGGACAGAATCTGGGCGGAGCTGATATTGATCACTGGTTGGTCGATTATTTTGCGGCTACGCAAGGGTTAGCGGCGACACCTCTCACTACCCGTTTAGCAGAGCGCCTAAAAATTCAGCTATCACTTCAATCCCAAGCCAATGAGGTTTACTTTAACGACGAAACTTTTGAAAGCTACGAACTAGCGCTTGATCGCGATCGCTTTGAGTTGATTTTGCAGGAGCATGAGTTCTTCGATCGCCTAGATGACAGTATGACTCAGGTGTTGCGCCAAGCTAGACAGCAGGGCATCGAAATTGAAGATATCAGCGGTGTGTTGTTGGTAGGAGGAACCGCGCAAATTCCCGCAGTTCAAACTTGGGTCCAGCAATATTTTGATGTTGCCAAAATCCGCTCTTCTAAACCATTTGAGGCGATCGCTCAAGGCGCGTTGCAGTTGAATCAAGGCGTGGAGCTGAAGGATTTTCTCTACCACAGCTATGGAGTGCGCTACTGGGACCGCCGCCAAAATTGCCACAACTGGCATCCCATCGTGAAATCAGGCCAACCCTATCCCATGACCGACCCTATAGAACTGGTGCTGGGGGCTTCTGTGGAGGGCCAACCTAGCATCGAACTAATTTTGGGCGAAATGGGGGCTGAGTCAGGCGGTACAGAAGTGTACTTTGATGGCGATCGCCTCGTGACTCGCAGCTTAGCTAGTGGTCAAACTCAAGTGCAACCGCTGAATGACCGGGAGGGTGCCCGCACCATTGCACAACTCACACCGCCCGGATATCCAGGCAGCGATCGCATCAAGGTTCTGTTTCAAGTCGATGCCCAGCGTTTTCTGCGGATGACAGTCGAAGATTTATTGATGAATCAAACTTTGCTTGATGATCAACCCGTCGTTCAACTCAGCTAACTCAGTTAACTCGGTAGACTTCAAGAGTGCACTACGACCGGAGTACCTACCGTGGCCCAGTCAAAGAGCCAATTGGCATGATTTACGGCCACATTGACACAGCCATGACTTACGGGTGTGCCGAAGCGGTGGTGCCAATAAGCGCCATGAATAGCGTAGTTGCCAGAGTAATACATCGTGTAGGGCACATCAGAAATATCGTAATCGCTGCCTCGCATCCGGGCTTGGCGATGCTTCGTTTGGATGGCAAAGGCACCTGTACGGGTTGGCGTTGAGGACTTACCTGTAGAAACAATGATGGCATAAACCGGAGTTTGGCCCTCCCAAGCAATCAAGCGCTGGGATGAGAGGTCAATTTCAATCCACCGACGGTCCGACTGACGCAACGTTTGCATCTTTTGCCCCAGTGGACTGACTTCTTGAGCGGAGACCCTAGTAGTCCAGATGGATTCTGGCCCCAATACTGCTAATGCTAGTGCAGTACTCAACCAAATCTGGCTCCAACGTCGCTGCCGCTTTGAACGGGTCATGCTACCCATCGTTCTGACCTCCTAGCCAACGAGAGGAATGTTTGTGATGTTGCTGATGCACCTTGATTGGCTATTTTCTATATTCACCATAAATCATGATTCACCATAAATCATGAAATAGAGACATTTGCAACTTGCTGGCAAAGAATTCTTGCTTGTTGGGCGATCGCTAGCCAATTCTCTGCTTGAATTGCTGCTGCTGGAAATAAATTACCCGATAATCCCACGGCGATCGCTCCTGCGGCCAAAAAGTCTTTGGCATTCTCAACGGTGACACCGCCAGTCGGGATCAGGGGAATTTGCCCGAGTGGCCCTTGCAAATTACGGATATAAGTAGCGCCCCCCACTGCCTGCACCGGAAAAACTTTGACGCTACTAGCTCCTGCTTGCCAAGCTGTGACGATTTCCGTAGGCGACAAAGCTCCCGGCACAATGGGCACACCTTGCTGCAAAGCGAGCTGAATCAAGCCAAAATCCACATGCGGGGTAAACAAAAACTGTGCTCCTGCTGCGATCGCCGATTGTAACTGCGCCCGAGTTAGCAAAGTGCCTGTGCCAACTAAACAGTTAGGTAACTCTGAGCGTAGGGATGCAATCAATTCGGGGGCGCGATCGCTATTCCAAGTAATTTCGATTAATCGCATCCCTCCCATTGCGACTGCCCGCGCCATCTGTTGACCTACCTCAAAGGTAGGGGCACGAATGACCGCGATCGCTCGCTCTTGTTTTAGGGTGGACAACCAAAAAGACTCAGACATATTTACTGTTAATTCAACTGAAACAAATGCCACGGGCCGTAGATTTCTAAGATTGCCTAAGTTTTATTGAATTTAACGAATACTCACCCTTACGACGTACCAATTTGTGTCGAAAAGTTATCTTAATCACTATTTCTAAATAAAGCCCTTTTAGCGTGGCTAACCTTTTGTGCACCTGAATCTTGGCTTTTAGCTTTGTTTTTGCGATGAACAATTTTACTCAGTTCTTAGAAAAAACAGCTTATTTTAAGTCAGCCATCTGGGAGATGCAGCTTAGCTATTATCTTTCTAATCTGGTGGGTGAATGGAAGTCGTTTTAAACATTACTTAGGAGCACCCTATGGCTCTCACAAAACTTGAAAGCTATTACCCAGATTACAAAGATCATAACAACGGCGATGACATCAAATCTTTAGATGTTTATGCCCAAAATGACAAGGTTGGCTCAGTCAAAGACGTTTTAGTAGATGAGCGTGATGGTAAGTTCCGCTATCTCGTCGTTGATACCGGCTTTTGGGTACTAGGTAAGAAAGTATTGCTTCCCATTGGCTTGGCTCAAATCGACTACACGCAGCGTCGCGTTAACGTCAGCACCCTGACTAAGGAACAAGTCGAAAACTTGCCAGAGTTCACTGACGAACTCAAAATCGACCAAGACTACGAAGAAAACGTTCGGGGAGTCTATCGCCCGACGGCAACTGGTACAACTGGCACTGCCAGTACTGCTGCTAGCACCGCTACCACTGCTAGCACTGCGGGCAAGGTACCTTTTAACCGCGACACCTACGACTACAAGCAAGATGCTGCGCTATACGACCTGAACGAGCGTGACCATCAAACTCTACGGTTATACGAAGAGCGCTTGATCACTAACAAACAGCGCCAGAAGACTGGGGAAGTGACAGTTGGTAAGCACGTTGAAACCGAAACTGCTCGAGTTTCCGTACCTGTAGAGAAAGAGCGAATCGTGATTGAGCGCACCACTCCAACTGGGGCAGGCACTCCTGTTGCTCCTGGGGATGCAGCTTTCCAAGAAGGCACTGTAGCTCACGTCGATCTCTATGAAGAAAGAGCTGACGTACATAAGGAAGCCTTTGTACGCGAGCAGGTCAACATCCGTAAGGAAGTAGATCATGAGACGGTAACTGCTGAAGAGCAGATCCGCCGTGAAGAGTTAGACATTGACGATGCAGGCCGCGGCATCATCGACAAAGGCACCACCAATCGCGATCGCCGCTAAACCATCCTGAATCTTTAGGCCTCTCATAGGTCATTAATCAGATTCAGTCTGCTTCAGTCTACAAAGTGCAGGGAGGGTTAACCTGCCTGCACTTTTCAGTACTCTCGCGATCGCCTCCTTCCCAAAGAACTCATGAAGCGAAATGAGGCGATCGCTACTATTAACCCCTTTAGGAGCAACTCTATGGCTCTTTATAAACTTGACGATTATTACCCTAACTACCGTCAAGAACTTTTTGATGGTAATGATGTCAAAGGGCTAGATGTCTATACCGAGAGTGATGAGAAAGTTGGCAGTATTCACAACGTTTTAGTAGATGACGAAGGTCACTTCCGCTATCTCGTTGTAGACACAGGTTTTTGGGTTTTTGGCAAAAAGGTTTTGCTGCCAGTAGGCCGTTTCCGGAGCGATCCCCAAGCTCAACGCATCTACACAATTGGCTTAACCAAGCAACAAGCAGAAAACTTGCCAGAGTACCACGACAATCTAGTCGTAGATTATGACTACGAAGAGCGCGTACGAGGTGTTTATCGGCCTGCCAGTTTAGATGCCTCGACTCCCCTAGAAGCTTCGGCTCCGCTTGAGGCCTCCCTGCCTTTAGAGAACACTTACGCTCAAGGCACTACCTATCGGACCGCTAGTGCCGCTCCAATCGAGCGGTCTGCTCCTGTAGAAAGGCCTGCGGCGGCTAGTCCTCGTCCAGCTTATGACTATCGCCAAGAACCCGCTCTCTACAACATGAATGAGCGGGATCACCAAACCATTCAGCTCTATGAAGAGCGATTGGTTGCTAACAAGCATCGTCGCAAAGCTGGAGAAGTTGCTGTTGGTAAGCATGTCGAAACTGAAACGGCTAGAGTGGCAGTGCCCGTTGAGCGCGAACGAATCGTCATTGAGCGCACCAACCCGACTAATCTAGGGACCTCGGTAACGCCAGGCACCGCTGACTTCCGCGAAGGTGAGATTGCCCGCATGGAAGTTTACGAAGAAACTGCGGACGTGCATAAGGAAGCTTTTGTAAGAGAACAGGTCAACATTCGCAAGGAAGTTGAGCGCGATACTGTCACCGCAGAAGATCAAATTCGTCGCGAAGAACTAGATATCGATACCCAAGGTCGTCCCATCCGGGATAACCGCCCAGGCAGCTCTCCTCGCGATCGCCGCTAAACTAACCGCTTCTCATGACTTACTCATGACCTAGATGGATAACTCATCTCATGGAAGCGCTAATCAAACGGTGCAGGTAGAGCAACCTCAGCTCTGCCTGCATTTTTTCACCCGACTGTTTCTACTGCATCACATTAGATTTTGGGGTTGATTGGGTTGAACAAACCCGACCAACACAACCCTAACCAGTAACTATTTAAGCGGGTGTCTTATGAGTAACTCCCTATTTCCAGATCACTCCACCTCTGATAAAAAACAAGCCCGTCTGGATACTTTGGTGACCAAGGTACGTGACAAGCTGAAGAACTTTGCTGTTAAAGACCAGCATGGTGAGTTAGTTGGTGAAGTGCGAGATGTGCAGCTTACAGCCGACCGCCAGCTTCAGTTTTTGGTTTCTTTACCAGACGCGCATAAGGGCTTTCGTCTGGTTTTGCTGACTAGCAAGTCTATTCACAGTATTGATTCTCCAAACCGCTCAGTGTTGACTCACTTGAGCGCGGCGCAGATGGCTCAACTACCCGAATCTTCGCTACCTGCCACTGGAGAGGCCGCATCTTCAACGCTACCCTCCAAGCCTGTGACATTACCTTTCGAGTCCAGTAGCCAACTTAACTCTCAACAAAGTTCTAATTCAACTTCAAATCCTATGGAAAGTTTCACTGACTCCACCCCAACTTCAAACTCAACTCCTCTACCACTCCAGAACTCGTTGGAGTTCGATCGCGTGAATGATGCAGCGATTCCTCATGTAGTGGAAGAAGAAGCAATTCGCTTGTTGGAAGAGCGCCTGGTTGTAGACCGAAGCAAGCATAAAATTGGCGAGGTAATTGTTCGCAAAGCCATTGAAACTCAAATTGTGGAAGTCCCGGTACGCCGCGAAAAGCTGATCGTGGAGCAAATCAGCCCGGAACATCGGCAACTGGCAGAAATTGATTTGAGCCAGGGCGACCTCACAGCGGTGGAACTAGCCAATGCAATGGCTACCGATAGTCAGCAGGGTGTGGTGCGGGGCGAGTTTGCCTCTCCTGGTGCAGCGAGTCAGTTCCTCGATGCGATCGCTAAAACTCACCGTCATGGGTGCGAAAAAATTCAAGTTGAAATCGTCTTATCCGATCCGAATTTGCAAGAAACTTACGCGAATTGGTTGGCGCAATACGCCGCTCATTAATCTCAAACCATAAAAAATCAAACAATAAAAAGAGTCGAGGTTCAAACCTGAGAATTTCAGGACTGACCTCGACTCTATAATTTTAAGGAGGGTTAACCTTTTCGGATCGATGCTTGGATTTACGCGATCGCTGCGATCTTAACGTCGTTGTTGCCTAGCAATTCTTGCAGCTCTTCCGCGTCCACCGTCTCTTTCTCAACCAACATATCTGCTAGCAGATCCAAGACGTGACGGTTTTCGATCAAAACTGACTTAGAGCGACGATACGCTTGCTCAACTAAGTTACGCACTTCATCGTCAATCGTGGCAGCCGTTTCTTCCGAGAAGTCTCGCTCAGCAGCAATGTCGCGTCCCAGGAACATATTGCCTTGCTGACGACCCAATGCCACAGGACCGAGGCGATCGCTCATCCCGAAGCGAGTTACCATTTGTCGAGCTACACGCGCTACTTGTTGCAAGTCGCTGGCTGCACCAGTAGTGACTTCTTCTTCACCAAAGATGATTTCTTCGGCAATGCGGCCACCGAGGGCTACTGCCATCTGGTTTTGCAGATAGGAGCGGCTGTAGAGACCAGAGTCCATGCGATCTTCGCTGGGGGTGAACCAAGTTAAACCACCTGCACGACCACGAGGGATAATGCTAATTTTTTGTACGGGGTCATAGTCAGGCATCAGCGCACCAACGAGGGCGTGACCTGCTTCGTGGTAAGCCACCAATTGCTTGCGCTTCTCGCTCATAACGCGGTCCTTCTTCTCTGGACCTGCCAAGACGCGATCGATCGCATCGTTGACTTCATCCATCGAAATTTCGGTCAAGTTGCGACGAGCCGCTAGAATTGCCGCTTCATTTAGCAGGTTAGATAGGTCAGCACCCGTAAACCCAGGAGTACGACGCGCAATCCGGTCTAAGTCCACATCCTTCGCTAATGTTTTGCCACGAGCATGCACCCGCAAAATTTCTGAACGACCCGCAAAATCAGGGCGATCGACTACGACTTGACGGTCAAAACGACCCGGACGCAAGAGAGCGGCGTCTAATACGTCGGGACGGTTGGTAGCAGCAATCACGATGATGCCAGTGTTGCCTTCAAAACCATCCATTTCGGTCAGCAACTGGTTGAGGGTTTGTTCCCGCTCATCGTTGCCGCCACCTAGACCAGCACCCCGCTGCCGACCCACGGCATCAATTTCATCGATAAAGACGATACAGGGAGCATTAGCTTTAGCTTGCTCGAACAGGTCACGGACGCGAGACGCACCCACGCCTACGAACATCTCCACGAACTCAGAACCAGAGATGGAGAAGAAGGGCACGCCTGCTTCACCCGCTACCGCGCGAGCTAGCAAAGTTTTACCTGTTCCTGGAGGGCCGACTAGCAGCACACCTTTAGGAATCTTGGCTCCAACCGCAGTAAAGCGATCGGCGTTTTTGAGGAAATCTACAACTTCATTTAGTTCTAGTTTTGCCTGGTCAATCCCTGCCACGTCACCAAAGGTTACCTGGGTTTGAGGTTCCATTTGGACTCTAGCTTTGGATTTACCAAAATTCATCGCTTGGCTACCGGGGCCATTCTGAGCCCGACGCAGCAAGAAGAATAAACCAACCAGCAATAACACTGGGAAGAATAGGCTGCTCAATGCCTTGAGCCAGAAACCATCATCGGTTTGGGGCAGAACTGAAATATCTACATTATTTTTAGTTAGCGTATCGATCAGCTCAGGATCGCTGGGCAGATTGACCAGTACCTTGCTACCGTCTTGAGCCGTGACTAAGGCTCTAGAGCGATCGGAGCTGAGACTAACTTTTTCTACTCGATTACCTTCAACTTCTTGAATAAACTGACTGTATCGCCACGTCTCCCGACTCTGGGGCTGCTTGTCAAAAAGTGCAGTTGCTAAAGCAACGACCACAATTGCTAGAAGCGCGTACAGTCCCGCATTTCTCCACCGTTTGTTCACTGAGGTCAATCCTCCTAGTTGTAAGTTGCGGGGACTTTTTTCAAAATTGTTTGTGTTAACTAATATTAACCTAATTTCAGAAACAGGTTAACAGTCAGCTCTAGAAAAGCCCCCGCAATTGCTGAAAACCTTGATGAAAGGGGTCGTAGGCAAGTTGAGAGTCGCGTCTCAGAATCCCGTGGATTGGCACAACTTCGACCACACTGTTACAGTAGGCGATCGCCTCAAACTCCATGACCAAATCTAGACACCAGGGTTCTTCTCGTATTGTCCTATTCTGGCTCATCAACCAGGAAATGAGCTGCGATCGCATCAGTCCAGGCAAAATTCCTGCCTTTAGGGGGGGAGTCCACCACTCGCCATCCAGCCATCCCCAGAGATTGCCTGTACTGGTTTCTAGCCAATCCCCCTGCTGATTCACCAAAATTGATTCTTGCGCTCCTTTTTGCATGGCGCTTTGCCGAGCTAGCCAAGTTGGGAGATAGTTACCTGTTTTATGCACTGGCAGCGATCGCTGAAACCGAGAAGACTCCGCCAACCAAGCCACAATTCCTTGCCGTTGCCAGTCCCCTAAATTTGGTGGCAGCGATCGCCCCGTAATCCATTCCCGCCCATCGGAAAACAGTGTAATGCGGAGAACGGGAAAATAAGGAACTAAAGCTTCGGCTCCTTGGCGCACTCGTTTCCAATCTGGAGTCTGCCAGTCGAGCGCTCGCAAACTCCGCTTCAATCGCTGACAGTGCCCTGCCCAATTGGTTAACGGTGCTTCTAAAGACTGGGAGTAAACCCGCAACGTCGTAAACACAGTTGCACCATAGAGCAACCCCGGTTCATCTACAGGCAACGTCAGTGAGCCTGCACAAACTAGCTCCCCAGCGTACCAGAAAAATTGCGAATTCGAGTTAAGCACCGGAAAGCCTGACCCTAGTTGGAGAAAAGCCAGACAAATCTTACAGTTCCGAGTGAACTGGGAGCAACGGTTTTAGAGGTGCTTGACTAATCTTGACTAATCTCGTGCGGGAGGCCTGATCCTTGATCTTCCATCTGGCCCTGTGATGACGTCTCCGCCTAAAGCACGAATCCGTTTCACTGCAATTTGACGGGTGCGATCATCTGTAGCGTTACCCAAAACCTGCGACCACGCTGCTACCTGAGCAAATTTGCTTCTAGGGTTCCGAGCTAAAAATTGGGAAGTTCGCCGTGAGAAGGTAGCAATACTTTGGCTCTCTGGATCTGCATAAGTACTAGCCCACTCTGCTGCCATTGCAAAAGATTGCTGAGCTGCCTTAGCATCTCCTAGAAATAACAGTTCATCAATGCCTTTGTAGCGCCAAACATAGTATGACTTTGGTGGCGCTTTAGGAGAAAGTTGCTTGAGGCTTTGGTTCATCAAGGTAACAGAGCGTTCGGGCATTGCTGCATAGAGAGATGTACTGCCAGAGAGAAAAAAGTAACCATCCAAGAAGTAAGGGTCACGGCTTAAAACGACTTCGAAATATTCTGGACTTAATTCGTAACCAGTTTTCTCGCGGGCTTCATCATCGCCAAAATATTGCAGAAAATTTAGAAACACCCAATCTGCCAACAAATTACTGAATCCAAACGTTGGCAGCTTTTCGAGTAGATTGAGGCGTAACTTCTCCGCAGCAAGCTCCCGTTCTAGAACTGCTACAGGAGCAGTACTGGTTTTAGTACTAATCTTCCTCAGTTGCGGCAGTTGGGTCGCCCCAATCAAAGCGGCACAGGCTAATGCGACTAGAGAAGGACCAATTAGCTGGCCCCAGGCTTGCCGAGAAAACACCATCACTTGTCCTAAGTTACAACCTCAACTACCGGATTCAGTTCCTAGGCGACTGAAAAACTCGCCAGGGCGATCGCTTGAGCCAAATTCTAGGGCATTCTTAGAATCAAATTACTCTAATATTCATATCGAGCGATCGCCCCCACGCTTGTCTACCTAGTTTGCCCCCTTTGCGAGTACCTATGAGTACCCATCCACCAGAGCTCATTATTGAAGCAGGTCGTACAGAAAGTCAGTATTGGAAAGATCTCTGGCGATACCGAGAGTTATTTTACTTCCTGGCTTGGCGAGACATCCTTGTCCGTTATAAGCAAACCGTAATTGGGATCGCTTGGGCTTTGATCCGCCCCTTCCTCACGATGATTGTGTTTACCATCGTTTTTGGTAATTTGGCTAAGCTGCCGTCTGGCGGTGCCCCCTACCCAATTTTAGTCTTTGCCGCGATGTTGCCTTGGCAGTTCTTTGCAAGCGCTCTAGGGGAATGTAGCAATAGCCTCATTGTTAATTCCAATCTGATTTCTAAAGTCTACTTTCCTCGGCTGATTGTGCCTTCCAGTGCCGTGATTGTCAGCTTCGTAGACTTTCTGATTTCTGGCATGATTTTGCTGGCCTTAATGGTCTGGTTCAACTTTGTCCCAGACTGGCGAATCTTAACTTTGCCACTATTTATTCTGTTAGCCTTTGCTGCTGCAATGGGATCAGGCTTGTGGCTAGCAGCTTTGAATGTGAAGTACCGCGACTTCCGCTATATTGTGCCGTTCATCGTGCAATTCGGCCTATATATCTCCCCCGTAGGCTTTAGCAGCAGCATTGTGCCACCGCAATGGCGTTTGATCTACTCCATCAACCCAATGGTAGGTGTTATTGATGGCTTTCGTTGGGCAATCTTAGGAGGTGAGGCTCAGTTGTATTGGCCAGGATTTATCCTCTCAACAGGTTTAGTTGCGCTACTGCTACTAACTGGTATTTGGTACTTCCGCCAAACCGAACGTACATTTGCAGATGTAATTTAAGCAGGAATGACGGGTGTGTCTGATACGGTCATTCGAGTTGAAAATTTAGGCAAGAAATATATCATTGGCCACCAGCCGCAGGGGCGATCGCGCTACACAGCCCTCCGAGATGTGCTGGCAGATGCCGCCAAGTCAGTAGGGCGTCGAATACTCAATCCTTTTTCTCAACAACTTCCTTCACCCGCAAGAGAAGAGTTTTGGGCACTCAAGGACGTGTCCTTTGAAATTAAGCAGGGCGATCGTGTCGGTATTATTGGTCGCAATGGTGCTGGAAAATCAACACTACTAAAACTCCTCAGCCGTATTACGGAACCTACAACAGGTCGTATTTCCGTCAAAGGCCGTGTTGCCAGTTTGTTAGAAGTAGGAACAGGCTTCCATCCTGAACTAACAGGTCGTGAGAACATCTATCTCAACGGTGCCATTCTAGGCATGAACAAAGCTGAAATTCATCGCAAATTCGATGAAATTGTAAACTTTGCCGAAGTTGAAAAGTTTTTGGATACTCCTGTTAAATATTACTCTTCTGGGATGTATGTTCGTCTAGCCTTCGCCGTCGCAGCCCATTTAGATACTGAAATTTTGATAGTAGATGAAGTCTTAGCGGTTGGTGATGCTAAGTTTCAGAAAAAATGCTTGAGCAAGATAGGGGAAGTGACACAAGAGGGGAAAACAGTTTTATTTGTTAGCCATCAAATGTCGGCTATTGAGAACCTCTGCTCTCAAGCCTTTGTGCTTAATTCAGGAGGAATTGTTTTTTCTGGAAATACTAAATCTGCGGTCGCTTATTACTTAAAGGACTTAGAAGAATATACACAAGAAATTAAAATTACCAGTATTAAACGTTCTGGCACTGGAGAGCTTAGAATCACTGGATTTTCTTTGGAAAACACTTACGGAGAACGTTTGCTTGCAGCTGCTTCTGGCAATGATTTAGTTTTAGCTTTTCATTATGAATTAATAGATGAAAAACCGTTGAGGGATGTCAGCTTTGGGTTCTCTATACATAGTTCCTTTGGAGAGACTATAACTATTCTTTACAGTGACTATATTGGAACCACTTTCAGTGTCTTACCTTTGAAAGGGAAGATAAAGTGTGTTATCCAAGATTTTCCATTTTCAGCGGGTAGATATTTAGTAGGAGCACGAGTCGTTGCTAATAATATAGAACTGGATTGGCCCCAGGATTATATTGGTTACATCGATGTTGAATCTGGGGACTTTTATAAAACTGGTAGCTTTGGTCATAGTGGCACTGGGCCAGTTTTAATTCGAGGCAATTGGCTAGTGGAATCAACTAGGGAGGTAGTTCATCAATGAAAATCTCTAAGTTGAGGAACAATTGGGAGCTATACAGAAGAAACTTTTCTACTTTATATAAGTTCATAACCTCTCCCGAAATACATGCCTACTCAAGGCGATTCTATTCCCAAGAGGGAGAAGATATGATTCTAGCTCGGTTATTTAAAGATCAAATAACAGGCTTTTATGTAGATGTTGGAGCTCATCATCCTCAGCGATTTTCCAATACTTATTATTTTTACTTGCAGGGTTGGCGAGGAATTAATATTGATGCTATGCCTGGAAGTATGGATCTTTTCAAAATGTTACGGCCGCAGGATATTAATATTGAGGTAGCTATATCTGATATTTCACAATTTTCAACATACTATATATTTAATGAGCCTGCTCTTAATACTTTTTCAGAGACATTGGCCAATGAATACAGCACTATACAAGAATATGAAATTCTTGAAACAAGACAAATTAAAACAGAGAAACTCTCTAGCCTACTAGAAAAGTATTTGGAACCCAATCAAGAAATTGATTTTATGAGTATAGATGTCGAGGGTTTGGATTACAAAGTTTTATCATCGAATGACTGGGCAAGATTTAAACCAAAAGCAATTGTTGTAGAGGCTCTCTCAGAATCCCTCTCAAAACCTGATGAGCAAAGAATTTCAACTCTCTTGAGTCAAAATGGTTACACTTTGAAATCTACACTAATTAACAGCATGATTTTTACTAGAAAGGATTAATTCTTTTTACTTAAAGGTTAAAGTAATAACATATAAAGATCTCTCAAAAAAGCCCTTTTCTTCTCTAAGGCTTAACTAGATATAGACCTTTTTAAGGGTACTAATATTGATATTTGAAAATCTTATAGAGCTTTTTGCCTAAGTCTAAGCAACTTGTATAAATCATGTCAAGCGATCTGAATTATGTGTGGAGTAATAGGCAGCTTCAATCGATTTCAACTTCAGAGTCATTACTTGGATGAAGCGGTCCGATGTTTGAGTCATCGGGGCCCGGATGATCAAGGGGTTTGGCAAGATGAGTACGTCAAGCTAGGTCATACACGTCTCTCTATCCTGGATTTAAGTCCTTCAGGACATCAGCCCATGACATCTCAAGATGGGCGCTACTGTATCTCCTTTAATGGAGAAATCTATAACTATCTTGAGCTCAAGCAAGAACTCATTGCTTTAGGCCATGTCTTTAACGGTCATTCTGATACGGAAGTTCTCTTAGCTGCTTTTGCCCAGTGGAACACTACCTGCTTAGATCGATTAAGAGGTATGTTTGCGTTTGCTATATGGGATCAACAGGCCCAAAGCCTATTTTTAGGGCGCGATCGCTTTGGCGAAAAACCGCTTTATTACTGGTATAACGAAGAGAGTTTTTACTTCGCCTCTGAACTCAAAGCTCTGCTGCCGCTGCTGCCAACTGTGCCAGAGTTAGACCCAGTTTCAATCGATCTGTATTTTCACTACCAATATGTACCAGAACCCCGCACTCCCCTCAAGGGAGTTCACAAGCTACCTGCGGCTCACTATTTGAAAGTTTCTCGCCAAAACTGGGAATTTGCACCTCAGATTTACTGGTCTTTAGAGCAGATTTCTCCAGTAACAGGCAATCCCGCAACCCTGATTCGTCAGGAGCTAGAAAAATCTATTGAGCTAGTACTACGATCGGATTTGCCGATTGGAGTGGCGCTAAGTGGGGGCATTGATTCAAGTGCGATCGCAGCTCTAGCGGCTCCTAAATATCGAGACACGCTGCAGGCTTTTAGCGTTGGCTACCCTGGTCGCCCAGCCTATGACGAGCGGAACCAGGCTGAAGCACTAGCTACATCGCTCAAGCTGCCTTTTCACGACGTTGAGCTAACCACCGAAGCCCTAGTCGATTTTTTCCCCAGTCTGATTGCGGCTGTAGATGAGCCAATTGCCGACATTGCTGCCTATGGTCACTATTCTGTGATGCAGCTGGCTGCAAGTCGAGGTGTTAAAGTCATGCTCAGCGGCATCGGAGGTGACGAGCTATTTTGGGGCTACTCCTGGGTCGCTCGTGCCGCCCGCATTAGCAAACTGAAATATGATTACATACAAGCTCCCCAATGGCGAGCAAGGGGAATTGAGGTACTACAGAAAGTCTTTCAACATTCCTTCTATCAGAAGTTGGGACGAAGTCAAAAGGTGCCCGGCTATCTCCAGCAATGGCTGCAGCCAGGCATTGATCTGAGCCAGATGACGCTGTCTCCCCCAGAACGAGCCGTTTTTTATGAGCTTTCTCCTGATTTTGTAGAGGCGTTGGCCTATCGGCCTCACCTGTTTACCCAGTCTTTGTGGGAGCAAGTTCCCCTAGGCAATCCCTATGGGCTCTTTCCACTGGAACCGCCCACTGCTCTAGACATTCCTAACCAAATCTCTCAAACACTCTTTCAAACATGGCTGGTTTCAAACTGTTTGTCCCTTAGCGATCGGGTGAGCATGGCTTGCTCCGTTGAAGCTCGCTTACCGCTATTAGATAAAGAGCTAGCTGAGTTAGTCATTGGCCTGCGCAAGAACCAGCCCGATCACCGGCTGCCTGCAAAAGCTTGGCTCAAGGCAGCCCTTCGGGGGATAGTACCCGATGAGGTGTTAAATCGACCCAAGCGAGGGTTTCAGCCTCCCGTACAGGAGTGGATGCGTGCCGTCGTTCAAGAGAATTTGGAGAGCCTTAAGACAGGCTACCTAGTAAAGCTCAACATCCTCTCAAGCAGCTTCATTCAAAGCCTAACAGCCGAATTCTCCGCTCAAAGCAAACACACGTTTATGCTCTATAAAGCCGTTGTTTTAGAAACTTGGTACAGACAAATTGTTTTAAGCAGCCAACCAATTCCCTGCATTTAATTTAAACTCTGGCACCGGCAGCTAGAACCTCCTAAATTATGTCTAGCATCTCAGCTCGTAAGACTTATGCCCTGCTCCGCTCCTGTTGTCTTTCTTATTTTTCGCCGCCTGGAGTTAACTGCACGCGTCTTTGAGCAGATCAAAGCAGCCCAGCCCAGCAAGCTGCTGGTTGTCGCAGATGGTCCACGCAGTGAAGCAGAACGGACACTGTGTGACCAAACAAGAGCAGTTACTGAGCAGATAGATTGGGAATGCGAAGTTTTCCGCAATTATTCTGAGGAAAACTTGGGCTGCTGTAGACGGGTGGCATCAGGATTAACATGGGCCTTTGAGCAGGTAGAGGAAGCTATCATTCTAGAGGATGACTGCCTACCCCATCCTGACTTTTTCGGTTTTTGCCAGACGCTATTGAATTACTACCGCGATGACGACAGAGTTTGGGTTATCAGCGGCAACAATTTTCAGAATGGGCAATGGCGCGGTGACGGCAGTTACTACTTCTCCAAATACAACCACTGCTGGGGCTGGGCAACTTGGAGAAAGGCTTGGCAACATTGGGAGTTTAACCCTAAGAAGTGGCTTGAGTTTCGAGATTCAGGGTTGATGCAGTTTGTTTGTGAAAGTTCTCGCGAGTCCGCTTACTGGACCGAGATATTTAACACCCTTTTCTTGGAAAACAAACTTAATTCCTGGGCTTATCCCTGGATGTTTACCTGCTGGATGCAAAGCGGGTTGTCAATATTGCCTAACGTTAATTTGGTCTCAAACATTGGATTTGAGGCAAATGCTACTCATACACAGAGTGACAGCAGCTTGGCCAATCTATCAGCTGGAGAATTAGAGAGGATAAGTCACCCCACTTTTATACTGCAAGATAAGAGTGCAGATTTATACACCTTTAGCCAGTGTTACCAGCCGCATCAGGGAAAATTGAATCTTCTTTTAAAGAGGCTGAAATCCCAGGCGGCACTCTTGGGCAAACTAGCGCGGTAGATTAATGAAACCCCAACATAGAGTTTGGCATGACTAGAGCCTTGAGCATCATTAGCAAAGCTCTACGTAAGGTGGCAGATAGGCTAGATAGAGGAGCAGCAAAAGCTTCCCAAGGTGTTAGGGTGCATGCCTCTGCAAAACTGAACATAGGCAGTCTAAAGCTTAAACCGGGCTGCCAACTAACAGTTGGGGATCAAAGCCAGGTATTGGCTGCTGTCATCTTTGACAGAGAAAATGCCAGCATAACCATTGGACATCGATCATTCGTTAACGGCGTTCTTATCTCGGCGGAGTCTATAGACATTGGGAATGATGTCCTAGTTTCCTGGAACGTTACGGTTGTCGATCATGACTCCCATGCGATCGCATTTTCCCAGCGATCTCAAGATGCTGTGAACTGGCTAACCTTTCAGAAGGATTGGGCACCTGTTAAGATTGCGCCTGTCAAAATTTGTGACAAAGCCTGGATTGGCTTTAATTCAATTATTCTTAAGGGCATCACTATTGGAGAGGGAGCCATCATCGGGGCAGGCTCAGTGGTCACTAAAGACGTACGGGCTTGGACAATCGTTGCTGGCAATCCGGCGCGGGTGATTCGGGAGATTGCAGAACATGAGCGATAAATTACTCACCTGGGAAGAAGCAGTTCGGTGGCTCAGAAGGCAACCCGATCAGCAAGCTCTTGTGCAGCATTGCTATTATGATGACCCTCTGCAGTCAGCAGCAGAGCGCTTCAGCAATAGCCAAGAGTGGCAGGCGTTGGCCCAACTGCTTAAGGCTCATATTCCCGGCAGCGTTTTAGATTTGGGTGCAGGCAGAGGTATTTCTAGCTATGCATTCGCCAAGGCAGGCTGCTCCGTCATTGCTCTAGAGCCCGACTCCAGCAATCTAGTTGGGGTTGGAGCCATTCAATCCTTAATTCAAAGCAGCCGTTTACCCATTCAAATTGTTCAGAACTATGGAGAGACTCTGCCCTTTGATGACAATACGTTTGATATTGTCTATGGCCGTGCCGTTCTCCATCATGCCAAAGCGTTAAATCAGCTTTGTCAGGAAAGCGCTAGGGTGCTCAAGCCAGGAGGTGTATTCATTGCCACCCGTGAGCATGTGCTCTCAAAAAAGAGCGATTTGCAGCAGTTCTTAGCTGCGCATCCCCTGCATTTCCTCTATGGCGGGGAAGATGCCTATTTGCTGAGAGAGTACAAAGCCGCAGTCAAAGCCGCAGGGCTCAAGCTGCTCAGGACAATGGGTCCTTTAGAGAGCGTTATTAACTACAGCCCTATGACAACAGCCGAGTTTCAGGTGCAGATTGCTGCTACGCTTAGCCGTCTTGTGGGAAGTTCGTTAGGCCAACGGCTCGCCCAGCAGTACTCCGTACAAAAGGCTTATGGGCGGTACCAATCGCTGCGATCGCATACCCCCGGACGCCTTTACTCGTTTCTAGCCGTAAAGCCATGAGACCCAAGACCCAAAGCGTTCTAATCACTGGAGTAGCAGGCTTCATTGGCCGCTATGTTAGCCGCTACTTTGCTCAACAGGGCTGGACCGTCATTGGCACTGACAACGCACCACCTGAGAATGCGCCCTTGGCCAACCTCAAAACCTATCAACCTTTGCACCTTCCTAATGAATCGCTCAAAGAGCTGATTCAGAAATACCAACCTCAAGTCTTGATTCACTGTGCGGGCAGAGCCTCAGTTGGTCTTTCTGTTACCGATCCTGTTGCAGATTTTCATGGCAATACTGTTCTGACTTTTGAAGTGCTCAATACACTTCGCCTGTACGCCCTTGACTGCAAATTCATATTCCTCTCCAGTGCAGCAGTCTACGGCAATCCAGAATCTTTACCAGTTAGCGAAAGCCAACTGCTTGCCCCTCTGTCACCCTATGGCTTTCACAAGCTTCAAGGAGAGCAACTCTGTCTGGAATTCAATAAAATCTATGGCTTACCTACTACCAGCGTGCGTATCTTTTCTGCCTATGGTCCTGGCTTGAGACGTCAGGTTATGTGGGATATCTGCTACAAGGCAACCATTCGAAAGAGTGTATGCCTTCAAGGAACAGGACAGGAAAGTCGCGATTTTATTCACGCCCTAGATATTGCTAAAGCTTTGATGCTGATTGCATTATGGGCTCCTATGCAGGGTGAATCTTACAACTTAGCAACCGGGCGAGAAGTCACCATTCTAGAGCTATCTTCTCTACTGCTGGAGGCTCTAGAGTACAACGACTCATCACAGTTTGATGGCATTGTGCCGATTGGCAATCCACTCAACTGGCAGGCCGACATCTCAAAACTTCAGGCTCTAAGCTTTGTTCCTTCCGTCCAACTAGAGCAGGGCGTCAAAATCTTTGCTAACTGGTGCCGAGCGGAGCTAGTCGGTGTATGAATCAACCTTTCAGGATTGGCTTAATTTATCAGGGCGGACGGAACTGGATCGGCGGGTCAATGTACGTCAAAAATATTATCCTAGCGTTGGCTAGTTTACCCAATTCGGTAAAGTCAACCTTTGACATATGCCTACTCAATAACGATGCGCTCGATGCAGCAACTCGGCAAGAGATTGAACCATATGTCAGTCAATTCTATGACTTAGATCGGGAAGTCAAGCCAGTTACTCTGAAGAATCGCCTGATCTGGAAGGTGCAGAAGGAAATCTTGCGGCAGTCAAATCCTCCCTTTCATCCTGTGACGAAGAAAAGAAAAATTGACTTTCTATATCCGACCTCTTCTCCTACGAGAGAACCTTTTGCTTTCCGCAGCTGCCCCTGGATACCCGACTTTCAGCACAAATATTTACCTCATCTGTTTTCAGAGACTGAGATCAAAAGGCGCGATCGCGAATATAGTGAGATTGCTCGTCGTAGCACTAGAGTTGTTCTTAGCAGCAAGACGGCGGAGAGTGACTTCAGGAAGTTTTTTCCGACTTCAAAAACAATAACTGAGGTTCTTCACTTTAGAACGTCTCCTGCCTCAGACTGGTTTATCTCACATCCAGAAGAGATCCAGAAAAAATACTGGTTGCCGGAGAGATTCTTCCTACTTAGTGGACAATTTTGGCAGCACAAGAATCATTTGGTTGTTCTTGAGGCATTGAAAGTATTGCACTCTCAAGGGGTTTATCCAACCATCGTCTGCACAGGTCATATTTATGACGACCGCAAACCTGAATACTCAGATCTCATTCTTCAAACTATCCATACCTACGACTTAGCGCAGCAGTTTCTAGTATTGGGTCTAATTTCTCGCAGCGACCAGATACAGCTAATGCGGCGTTCTATTGCCGTCCTTCAGCCCTCCCTCTTTGAAGGTTGGAGCACAGTTGTGGAAGATGCCCGATGCTTAGGCAAGCCAATGATTCTCTCTAACTTTCCTGTTCACATTGAGCAAAATCCACCCGAGTCTATCTACTTTGAAAGAAACAGCCCTGAGGATTTGGCAGATGCTCTAGCCAAAAGTTGGCAAATACTCGCACCTGGGCCCGACTTGCAGCAAGAACAGGTAGCCAAGATTAAAAATCAAGAGGAAATACAGTCCTTTGGCTATCGTTTTCTTGAAATAGCCCAAGGTAAAGCTAAGCCATCTTCATAATACTTGCGTCGGCTTTAAGTCTTAAGTTCTGCCTATTTAACGGCACGGTCTAAACCTTATCGAGCCTTGTTCACTTATGCAAAGTACATATGGAAATTATTAAAAACTTACTAAAAAAAGCTAGATTGGCTAAATATCAAGATCCTCTCTCTCTTGAAGCTGCGCTACAGCGATCATTCTCTAGAGGAACGCAGGTTCAAACTATTATCGATGTTGGAGCCTCCAACGGCTCTTGGTCAAAGACTGCCAGACAATTTTTCCCCCATACATTTTGCCATCTGATCGAAGCGAACTCATTTCACCAGCCTGCCCTACAAGCACTTAAAGCCAGTTGGAAGCAAGTTGACTTTACCCTTGCTGCTGCTGGCGATCGCAATGGAGAGATTTTTTTTGACGGCAGTGATCCCTTTGGTGGTTTGGCCTCTCACCAAGCGACGAATGCAGACAACATAACGGTACCTGTTGTCACTGTTGATCATATCCGTCATCTCAATGGATTGGAGCCTCCCTTTTGCCTAAAGTTAGACACCCATGGATTTGAAGTTCCTATATTTGAAGGTGCTAAGGAAACGCTGAAGGAGACTAGCTTAATTGTTGTTGAGACTTATAACTTCAAAATCGCCCCGGATAGCCTGCGCTTTCATGAGATGTGCCAATATCTTGAGGAGAAAGGATTTAGATGTGTTGACATGTGTGAGCCTATGTTTAGACCCAAAGATCAAACACTATGGCAATTTGATTTATTCTTTGAGCCAGCCTCTGATTCTAAATTTCTAGACAACATATGGGCTTAGGCATCAGTTGAGGTTCTTTTGTTTTAGAAAAATTTATGAATTAACAATAGTTTAATGTTGATGAGCAGCTCGTCTGAAATACCTAAACTTTCGATTGTCACCCCTTCCTTTAACCAGTCTCAATATATAGAGGAAACAATTGACAGCGTGCTGTCTCAAAATCATTCAAATCTAGAATATATCATCATAGATGGGGGCTCTACTGACGGCAGTTGGGACATCATTAAAAAATATGAGGAAAGTCTACACTATTGTTTTAGCGGCTCTGACCACGGGCAGTATGACGCTATAAATAACGGCTTTCAGCACAGCACAGGCGACATTATGGCCTGGTTGAACTCAGACGATATGTACACTCCCTGGGCTTTTCAGGTTGTTAGTGAAATTTTTAGCACACTGCCTCAAGTTGAGTGGCTAACTACTCTTTGCCCTATTATCTGGAATGATTCTGGGACTGCCACCTACTGTGGACATCGCGGCGGTTACAACCGCATCGGCTTTATGGGAGGTGAATATATCCCTGATACTCAATGGTTTGCTCTAGGGTCCATTCAGCAAGAATCTGTATTTTGGAGGCGATCGCTTTGGGACAAAGCAGGTGGAAAGCTTAACTTAGAGTATCCACTCGCCTCTGACTTTGAGCTTTGGGCCAGGTTTTACCAGCATGCTGACCTATATACAGTTGATGTACCTCTCGGCGGCTTTCGTCTACATGGCGACCAGAGATCAATCAATCAGGCCCAACAGTATGCCCAAGAAGTTCGGAAAATTTTAGCAGCTTACGGAGGTCATCCAGCCAACGCTTTCCAAGGAGCTTTCAGAAAAGTTGTAAAAGACTATATCAGGCTACCTCATAGCGTGAGGAAACTGGCCGTAAAACTCAGTCTAAAGGCCCCTCACCATCTTTGTGTTTACTCCTACACCGAAAAAAGTTGGAGAGTTGAGCATCTATGATTACCGATCAGTCTAATCAGAAGTCTGGCCACTCCTGTTCCTATATCATCATCCCAGTCTATAACCGTAAGGCAACAACCCTCAAATGCTTGGAAACCCTTGACAGCAGTGGCGATTTGAAACGCTGTTCTGTGGTGGTCGTTGATGATGCCTCTACCGATGGCACCTCAGAAGCTATTAGAGCCCGTTTCCCGGAAGTGACTGTTCTATTAACAAAGGGCCACTTATGGTGGACAGGCGCGATTAAAAAAGGCATGGAATATGCTTATAGCGAGGGGGCTGCGCATTTTATTTGGCTCAACGACGATACTCTGCCATCTCAAGAGGCAATCAAGCTCCTTCTGACAGCTGCTTTACATCCCAACAGCAAAAAGCTTGTAAGCGCCCAGTGTTACCAAAACTCAGATTTTGCGACGCCAACCTATGGAGGCCGCAGAAGAAAGCGGTTTGCACTGCAGTTTCTACTAGCTCGTAGAGGAGAAACGATCGAGGCAGACGTTTTAAGCGGAAATTTGGTTTGCTTGCCTCGCTCAGTGGTTGATGATATAGGCTATCCACCTAGCGAACAAGCACCTCAAACCTGGGCAGATGTCGTTTATACCTGGAAGGCCAAGCAATCAGGATATCGTATAGAAGTGTTGGGAGAGGCTATTGCGGTGTGCCCTGAAAATGAACTGGAGGAGGGTTGGGCGTCAAGCTCAATACCGATGATGAAGCGTTGGGCAATGCTCAATACACCAAAATCTAGCATCTATCCTCCAGCCTACTGGCTTTACTGCAAAAGTCTCTACGGTCCGCTAGGGTTTGTGCCTTTTGTGCGAGTCTATGTGAATCTAATAGTTTTTACGATTCTGCGCTTTTTTCTTCCTCTTAAGCTGTTAAAGGCACTCAAGAAATTTAAAAATAGCTACATAAGCTAAATCCCACCAAACTTGATAGTGGCCATGATAAATATCAGTCATCAATAGGATTAAAATACAATTGACTTTCCATGTTTTACTTCATAACTGTTAACTATTGGTCCCAGGCACTTGTAAAAAACCTAATCCGATCCATCAGTGACAGCATTAAAAGTAGCTATCGCATAATAATTGTCAATAACTCTCCTGAAGAAACATCAGTAAAGAACTTAAGCAATGAGATTATAAAAATCATTGAGCCAGGCACCAATTTAGGCTTTGGGAAAGCCTGCAACCTTGGTATTAAGTATGTCTATAGCGTCGATAAAAATGCAATTATTTGGTTGATCAATCCTGACACAACTGTGGATTTTGGTGCAGACGACTACGTTAAAGCTTGCCTGAAGGGTGAGCCTTTCACTGCAATTTTAGGAACGCAAGTTCGAGATACAAGAAATCAAACTTGGTTTGGCACTGGCGAATTCAACAAATGGAACGGACGGCTCTATCATAGAACCGCTTCAACGAGTCAGTCAGTGCAATCCACTGGAACCAGTCCCTGTACTTGGGTATCAGGATGCAGCTTAATTATCAACCTGTCTCAGTTTGATAATTACCCTAGCTTTGATCCGCATTTCTTCCTGTATGCTGAAGATGCTGATTTCTGTGTCAGCTATGGTCAAAAGGGATATCGGATTGTGGTAACTGATAAAGCCCTAGTAACTCACCAAGTTTCTGCTATTATCGGTAGAAATAAAAGTTTTATGTATGAGCATTATACGTTTGGAAGACTCTTCTTTCTAAAGAAGCATGCGGCTCCTACGGGCTTTGCCTTGTATGTTGCTTATTTGTTGATAGTTATAGCAATTTCAGGCTCTCTAGGTTCTGAGAATGCCTTAGGCAGATGGTGTGGACTAAAGAGATTTTACCGCAACAGAAATTTTAACTTAGATTGGGCTGATAGTAACCAGAAGATTGCCTCGTACAATCATCTTAAGTAAGCAGGTTTTTTCTATCTAGCAGGTGAATCGCTTTCATAGAAGTTAGGGATTTCATGCAATGAAGCTGCTCTATACCTTAACCACTTATCCACCTGCTATTGGCGGAGCCCAGCTACACCAGCATCTATTGGCACAGCGGCTCCAGTCTCACCACGAGATTACGGTGGTTAGCTTTTGGAGTCAGAACCGCACTGATTGGCTGTTAGGAACTACTGTGAGAGCGCATTCGTGTCCCTATGATTACGTAATCGATCACATTCCTGTCTATCGGATGGGTTTCACATGGGCAGACAAGGTGCAAATGCTTCCCTGGCTGCCACTCTACTATCCCCTCATGGGTGTGGCCTTACCCCCCATTGCCCAGGTCGTTGCCAACCAACTCAATCCCTTTGCAAAAGACGCTGATCTAATTCACAACGTTCGGATTGGCCGAGAGGGACTGACCTACGCCTCTTGGAAAACTGCGCGACAGCGTGACATTCCCTTTGTGCTGACCCCGGTTCACCATCCTCGCTGGGTAGGCTGGCGCTACCGAGCTTACAACAAGCTTTACCGACAAGCCGATGCAGTCATTACCCTAACTCTCTCAGAAAAGCGAACCTTGATTTCCCTTGGTGTACAGGAGGATCGTATTTATGTGACTGGTCACGCGCCCATCTTGGCTCCTGAAGCTGATGGCCATCGATTTCGCCAGCAATATGGCATAGAGGAGCCGATTGTGCTGTTTTTGGGGCAGTTCTACAATTACAAAGGATATCGACAGGTCCTGGATGCAGCTCCTCTAGTTTGGCAGCACTATCCTGACACTCACTTTTTTTTCATTGGTCCCCCTGTTAAGCAATCTGAACAATTTTTTGCGGAAGATTCAGATCCTCGAATTCATAGATTGGGAGCGGTCACCCAGATGGAGAAAACAGATGCTCTCGCAGCTTGCAACTTGCTTTGTGTACCTTCCATGCAAGAAAGTTTTGGTGGTGTATACACCGAAGCCTGGAGCTTTAGCAAGCCTGTAGTCGGCGGACGCATTCCTGCTATTGCTGATGTAGTTACCGAAGGGCAAGATGGATTTCTGGTTAATCAACAACCGGAGGAGATCGCCGACCGCATTTGCTATCTGCTAACTTATCCAGATAAAGCAGCAGCAATGGGCCAAGCTGGAAAAGCTAAGGTCGAAGCTCAATTCACTTGGCCTAAGCTAGCGGAGAAGACCATCAAGATCTACCAAGCCGTATGCAGCCGTTAACCTGTTCTTCGGCCTGCTAGGATTGTCCTATAGAATCTGAAGAACCTGCTGTGGACTATCTGCCCTGCACCTCCAGAAGCATTATTGGTGTGCGCGTTGACAGTACTAGCTATCACGATGCTTGCAAGCGCATCCAAGCTTGGGCCGAAGCTCGAAACTCTTGCTACATCGTTGCCGCCAATGTTCATGTGGTGATGACGGCTTATTGGCAGGGACAGTACCAAAAAATCATTAATCAGGCGGTTCTGGTAACTCCAGATGGCATGCCGCTGGTCTGGGCTTTGCGATTGCTAGGAGTTAGAGGTCAAACCAGAGTTTACGGCCCAGATTTGATGTTGGCTTGGTGCGATCGTGCCGCTCGGTTGAAGATCCCTATCTATTTGTATGGTGGCACTGAGCCAATGCTGGATAAGTTGCAGTACAAACTGACTCAACAATTTCCGAGTTTGGCGATCGCAGGTAGCTATGCGCCTCCTTTTCGAGTTCTAACTCCAGAAGAGGAAAAGTCAGATGTTCAGCGAATTAATGACTCTGGAGCTGCTGTCGTTTTTGTGGGCTTGGGCTGTCCTAAACAGGAAGAATGGATGGCCCGTCAGCAAGGCAAAGTTGCTGCTGTAATGATTGGTGTAGGAGCGGCTTTTAGTTTCCATAGTGGCGAAGTGGCTCAGGCACCCCGCTGGATGATGAATGTAGGGTTGGAGTGGCTATACCGATTTTCTCAAGAGCCAAAACGTTTGTGGCAGCGCTACTGTATCAATAATCCTAGTTTCGTCATCTTATTCAGTTTACAGTTAGTACAGCGCTGCTTGCGATTGAAATAATTGATTTTTTGTTGCTGTTAAGGTTAAACAATTGTTCCGAAGTGACCAATCTAATCTATAGATTGAATCTTTTAGATATTTACCATATTCATCTTGTAATACTTACGCTAAATATAATTTGGAAAAGTTTTAAGACAGCTTGCTTGAAACTCTAAATTGCAATATAAGCTATACAATTAATTTTGGCGACATCATTTGATTCATTTATGAGTGTATTATGAACAACCAAACACTGGGTACTTACACTTTTTTGATGGAGCAATCACCGACTCCTATCTATCAACGTATCATTGATAACTTAGAAGGTGTTTTGACGCAACTAGGAAATAAAGTCATTATTTCTTGTTCAAGTAATTTTAGAGACCAGTCAGACTACTTACGGCATATTTCTTCCCAAAAAATAGATTACTGCATTATTACGAATAGCCCTTCTATGATTGCCTCATATTATGAGGCTCTTGAAGCTTTCATGTTTGAGTTAGTCGATACACCCGTTATATTTATTCATCATGACAGTATATTTAGTGATTTGCATAAGCCTGAAAAGATAAAGTTGAAGCTGGAAGCTTTTTATAGGATGAGAGCCAAAAGCTTTCACTTTTGTATTGAATATTATAATTTCTTAGATCTTAAGGCTTTAGAAATTGAGAACGTATACCTGATTAATCACGCTTCCGAATTTGAATACGTTAAACCTTCTGAAAACCATCTTTATGACGTTTCCTTCGTAGGCCATATATTGCCGGAACTAGGAAATGCCCTAGGAGAGACTCAGTACTCCTACCTGCTCAAGGCTGACTTTTGGAACCGTCTAGTTCAGCTAGATACAAAGCTTGAGCAATCAGCTATATCCTTTGCAAAACGTGTAGGTTTTACTCAGGATAAAATTATTGATTTTTTGGGCGCAAAGTATCTATACATTTCTATGCTTCATTCAAACTCTTCATTTTGTTTCCGTGGGGAAATAGTTAAGCGAATAGAAAATGCAAATGTCCATGTTTTTGGGGGAGATCCTGCTTATCTTAATGGCGTGGCATTGACCAGAAAAATTCAAAATCCAAATATTTTTTACCATCCTGCTACAAGAAATTATTCTGATACTAGGTATATATATGCAAATTCTAAAATCAACCTTAATATTACATCCTTACAGTTTGATGATGCAGTAATTAATCGAGTCGTAGATATCGCTTCTGTAGGTGGATTCATACTAACTGACTGGAAATCCAAATTGAAGTCTCTGACATCTGTTCATGAAGAAATTTCCTTTAAGACAATTGATGAACTTAATTATAAAGTTGGCTATTATCTGACACATGAAAAAGAACGTTTAGAAGTTGCAGAGAAGCTTCATCAGGATATAATCGGCAGTTGTAATTATTATCATATAATTACCTTTATACTTTCAAAAATTAGCTCTATGACAGAGGCTCAAGGAAAGGCACTCCGATTGGATTTAGGGTGTGGTATTTGGAAAACAAAGGGTTTTGTTGGAGTCGACCTTTATGATGGACCAGAAGTAGACATTATTGCTGACTTAAATAGACGCTTCCCATTCCCAGATAATAGTGTGGAGGAAATTAAAGCACACGATGTTATCGAGCATTTGAAAGACAATATTCATAGTATGAGTGAAATTTGGAGAATCTGCAAACCATCTGCAAAAGTAGACATTCGTGTGCCGTCAACGGATGGGCGAGGAGCTTTTCAAGACCCAACACACATAAGCTTCTGGAATCTTAACTCTTTTAAATACTACTGTGTAGAGTTTCCTGCCTATATTGAACTTTGCAGAAGTTATGGATTTCAAGGTGCATTTAAAGTTGTGAACCTTACAGAGGAAGAGTCCCCAGATCAAGTTCTTCATGTAAGAGCTGTGTTGGAAGCTGTCAAAGATACTGATGAGCAATCAATTTTAGAAAGAAATGTTGTTGACTGGAATTTAAAGGAAATAAATTTAGTAATTTTTCCGGATTGGGATAAATCTGAAGAGGTCTTGGCTCAAGAACTAGGTGCTGTGATTAGGTCTGTCGCAACTCATGCGGATAGAAGTTTGATTTCACTTTTGATACATACTGGAAACCTAGTTAGTGAAGATGCAGAACTAATGCTGGCAGCTATAATAATGGAACTCTTTTTGCAAGAAGAGATAGACATTGCTGAAGGGCCAGAAATCTCTTTTTTTGAAAAGTTGAATCAGCTAGAAAAAAAGACTCTAGAAGAAAAAACTTACTTTCGAATTCCTCTGAATAATGAAGCTCAGTATTCGATTTTGTCAAGTGGGTTAGACCTAATTAATCTTCCCACTGTTGACCTGAGCATTCTTCATCATAAACGAGTAATTTTTCTGGGAGCAGACACATGGAGTTTTCAATAAAAAGTTCTTTCCCTTATATTGACTGATTTAAATTAACTAATAATAAGAGGTTAAGCGTAGTTAGGTTAAGATTAAGCCTCACTGCGGAACAATACCGTATGTTATTAAAATTGGTGGCTACCCAGCATGTCCAAGCGAATGAAAAATCGTGCCGAAGCCTTGCTCTAGATCATTGGAGACAGACAACTAGGCAAATCGCTGAGGCTTTTGGTTGGCAGGTGACGATGATGTATAACTATCTACCACTTATGGAAGTAGAGTTAAGGTGAATTGTGGCATCTCCTTCGTGGTGGTTTCCATCATGGTTTTAGGTTGGCAGTTGTTACAACACTGGCTGCGAGTTAAATAATTGAGTTTTTATTCTTGTCAGGTTTGTGTGGATTTTGCGGAATACTGAATGAAGTTGCTGCTTCATCATTCCTTCAAAATAAGAATGAGATGGGGATCGCTGAAGCACTTCTTGCTGCATCTCCGCAATCTGTTTGTAATGCAATGATTGACTTTTCTGGCAGAGTTTCTAAGAATTCCAAGCTAGATATCCGTGCTCCTGGCAAGCTGAACTTGTCACATCTTCTGGGTTGGCAAGGGTATCGAATGCTGACACTCCTGCTCAGCGATGTCTTAGCCTTAGGGATGGCTTGGCGGATTGCGGCCCATCTTAACCAATTTTATTCACCCTTACCACCAGAGTTAGATTGGTGGAGTTGGTTAGGTTTACCAAGTTTATTCTGGTTATTTGCTGCGGCAACGTTGCTATTTTTTGGGTACGGAGGTCTGTACTCTTCGGCAACGCAATGGAAAAACTATCTTAGAGCGGGCAAGTTGGTGAGCATGGTTTATTTGCTCTCCCTAGTGATCGGCTATTTTTATGACCCCAAGCTAGATCCACCGCGATCGCTATTCTTTACAGCTTGGTTTGGTAGCGTCGGTTTAGTGATTGGGTTTCGGCTCTTATCAACTTTAATTTTGCGCCAGTTTGAGCAAAGCCAGTCCCCAACTCCTGTTTTTTTAATTGCTCCAGGCGATCGCCTCTCTGTTTTAGCCAAAGTGTTAGAACAACGTCTAAACTTGCAGGCACAGAAATCATCTCCCTATCGCGTTGTGGGAGCTGCACTAGCAACCACTGCTCATGCTCCGACGACCCTACAGACAATTTTGGCATCCAAGGCTAAGGAAGTTTTGGTCGAGAATTTACCGGACACTGCACTAGCCTCCACTCTCTACTGGCAGCTACGTCATCAGGGCATTACCCTGCGCTTACTGCCTTCCAGTGTGGATATGTTGCACCGTCGTGGTTTACCCGAGATTTTTGCAGGCTTACCCACTTTGCGAGTGGAACCACACTTCTTGAGCAGTTTAGAGTATGGCTTAAAGCGCTGGATGGATGTCATTGGGGCTTTGTCAGGAGTGATTCTGCTGTCGCCTCTTTTTCTAGCAGTGGCGATCGCGATCAAGCTGTCTTCCCCAGGCCCCATCTTTTTTCAGCAAGAGCGCATGGGGTTGCATGGCAAAGTCTTTCATATGTGGAAGTTCCGCACGATGGTGACTGATGCTGAAGCATTACAAGCTCAATTGGAAGCGTGCAATGAAATCAAAGGCGGAGTCATGTTCAAAATTAGGCATGACCCTCGGATTACTCGCATTGGTTGCTTCTTGAGATCCACGAGTATCGATGAATTGCCCCAACTCTTTAACGTTTTGCTGGGCCAGATGAGCTTGGTTGGTCCTCGTCCCTTACCCCTCCGAGACGTGCAGCGCTTTGACACTTGGCATCACATCCGACATCAAGTTTTGCCTGGGATTACGGGATTGTGGCAAGTTTCGGGACGCTCTGACATTGCTGATTTTGGCGATGCGGTGCGTCTAGATCTTTACTACATTGATAACTGGTCGCTCAACCTCGACCTCGACATTTTGGTTGAAACTTGCCGCATTGTTTTGTTTGGTAAAGGTGCCTACTAAACTCTCTATACAAGCCCATGACTGGCGATCGCTCCCTGATTAAAAAAGACCTGTCCGAAACCCCCCACCCCAATTCTAAAGGTTCACTTTTAGGATTCTTAGTCGCCTGTTTCTACGTACTCTTTACATTGCTTCCTGACAGCAATACCTTAGTGGTTTCGTGGCCTTGGGTGTTTCTTTGGCAAGTGGGTCTAGCTTGTCTGCCACTATGGTTCTTGTGGATGGTTTGGCATCGACAGGAATGGCTTGGGTTGGGTGACGGCCTAGATGCGATCGCGGGTCTCACTGTGGTTGGACTAGTCGCCTCAGCTACGGTCGCTGAATTTCCCGTCCAAGCTCGTTGGTACGCTTGGGCCGCTTTGTGCTTTTTGGCTGGCTTGTATGCGCTCAACTATAAAGTTCAGACTCCTCGCGATCGCTACCATCTATTAGTGGGGCAGGGATACTTAAATCTAACCTTCATCATTGTAAGTTTAGGCTTATGGCTGACTCAAACCATCCTACCAGAGCTAAATCGGCTACAAACACTCCGTCAGTCAGGGGCTGATCTTTCGCTGAACCTCTCAACATTAGAGTTGCGAAATTGGGCTCCTATCGGTCATCCCAACTATGTAGCAGGCTATCTCCTTCTTGCATTACCCCTTCTAGTAGCCCTGAGCATTCTGCAAACTGGAGGACAACGCTGGCTTTGGTTAGTAGGAGTAGGGCTGGGATTGATTACGCTTTACACCACAGGTTCGCGCGGTGGTTGGTTAGGACTCACAGCGCTTTGCGTAGTCGGCTTTGTTTTACTACTATTCCGTAGTTCTTTACCCCGTCTTTGGCTAGGGTTGGGAAGTCTTTTGATGCTGACTTTTTTGAGCCTCTCAGCGCTTACCAATGAACGTCTCAAAACTGCAATGACTGCAATCCTCAGCGGTCAACTCAGTGGCGATTTTGCCTACCGGATGATTACTGCTGTGACAGGTTGGCGGATGGGAATCGCTCACCCGGTCTTGGGATCTGGTCCTGGCAGCGTCCCAATTATTTATCAGCAATATCGCCCGGGCTGGGCAGGCAGAGAAGCAGAGCTAACCTATCAACTCCACAGTACTCCAGTTCAAATTTGGGCTGAGTTAGGTTTATGGGGTATGGGCACAAGTTTAATAGCGCTCGTCCTCCTTACTTACTTAAGCATTCGTTGGGTGGGTAAAATCTCATCTCACTCCACTGTTAGTCAACACACAGATCAAGTTTTTGTTTGGAGTATTCTCGCAAGTCTTTCTGGCTATGGGATCAGTAGCTTGACTGACTACCAGCTAGATAATGTTTGTATCAGTGGTACTCTAATTCTTTTTATCGCTATCCTTGCCGCTGTTTTTTGCGAGACTTTTGCTGAAAAACCAGTTATCAACCTGCCTAGATTTCGAGTTACGAGACGAATGGCTCAAGGAGGTAGTTATATAGGGTTAGGGCTACTTCTCGTGATCAGTATTTGGCTAATTCCGATTCATCGAGCTTGGCAGTTGTCAAGCCAAGGCTTTATCGCTCTTAGCCGAGAAAACATACCTGGTTTTGTTCAACGCCTCAGTCAAGCAGCTGCTTTGGCACCTTGGGAATCGTATTATTCTTATCAGTTGGGGTGGAACTTAGGGAATTTGAGTCTGCAAACCAATGATCTCCAGCAGCAAAGCCAACTTCAAAGAGATGGGATTGCTTGGTTTCAGAAAGGAATTCAGGCTTCTCCATACCAAGAATTTGGGCATACCAACCTAGCTTGGCTTTTGTTGAATCAAGACCCTCAAGCAGCAACCCAGGAGTTTGTTCGCTCTGCTCAGCTTGTGCCTGCTAAACGAGGAGTGTTTTATGGATTGGGGCTCAGTTTATTAGCACAAGGCAAAGTTGATTTGGCGACAGAAGCAGTAGCCTTGGAAGCACTGCGCGATCCGTTACTCATTACTAGCCCGGTTTGGCGCTCGCCTACCCTCCAACCTCTCTACGTACCCATGCTGGATCGTGTCACAGCAAAATGTACAGAGCTGTTACAAACTCCTACTCAGCCAGAAACAATTCGCGCCTACTGCCATCAACTGCGCGGCGGTCTGAATTGGTGGCGAGGTAACCTGAAAGCAGCGCATACAGATTGGGATACCCACGGCACTCTTCTCAGTCAAGTTATCCTGCAACTAGCGGAAGGCAAAACCGTAGACGCACAATTACAAGCCTTGCCTAATTCACCAGGTAAATTGGCGATCGCTGCTTGGCTTACTCCTGATAAACGTCACTCTCTCCTAAAACAAGCTTGGCTTAATGTAGAACAATCTGCTCCTCCCCTCGAAATCCTTCAAGCTCTGACTACCAACATGGCTCGCTCAGCCACCTTTGATCAGTGGCTCAAACAAATTTCTCCGAATCGTCAATACCGTCGGACTCGGACTGGGTTTGGAGTCTTAAGCCGACACATTGATGGCCCTGCACCTACTGATTTCATGAGCGTCGTAGAGAATGAACTTATGACTAGATTTTTCAATCAGTTATTACCATCTCTAGTTTATGAACCCACCTTCGATTTAGCAGTTACAGAGTGGCATGATACTCTCTTGAATAAAGCTACAAGTTAAGCATCAGCTTGAATCCTATTTGGTCGCAACAATATTTAAGCTGATCAGAGTGTCGAGAACTCGCAATTTACTACAGTCGTTAAACAGGTTGAATTCTGAAAGTTGCTCATATTCTTGAAATCCAGCTTCCTCTAGATACAAAGCTAAAGTCTCTGCATCAAAACCCACCTTGTGCACATCATAAGCATTGAGTTGTCCTCCAAACATAATTCTCATTATATGGTGGCGTTCTAAAGCAGTTAGATTTGGATGCAAGTATAGCCAGCATAAAGCCTTTAAATCAGGTACGCTAATTAAAAGTTTTCCGCTTGGTTTTAGCACCCGAAACCATTCCTTCAAAGTACTGCGGAGTTCGTTGTTGAGATTATAATGAAAGTGTTCCAAAACATGGCTAGCATAAATAGCTTCAATGGAATTGTCTTCGAACGCTCCTAAACTAGAAGCATCAGCAATATAGTCAACTTCAGGGCGAGGTTCGATATCTAAGATTTTCCAATCAGGATGAGACTCTGTGCCTCCTATATGCAATCTTAACGATGTCATAATTTTGCAATTCTCATAAGAACCAATACATATTCTTAGCAAGGATATTAGTCATGAATTCTTAAATCAAAGTAAAAAATTGCAAATCTCCTCTCTTTTATTGACCACTAGTGGATGCAAGACGCAATATTTTTATCCAAATCAAATAAGTAGTCTATTCTTTATTTAATACTTGTCTAGGGATCGAGGTTCTTAAATGCCAGTCTTTCTTTCTAGTTTAAAGAAAAAAGGTCATTTGGAGCAAATACATTTGACCTTAGGTGTTATTGGTTCCCGTAAAGTAAGGGGACAGGATGACTTTGGTAGCCAGAGCTGGAACATCTTTGCTCCCAGTTTAACCATTTATGGATTTGATGCAGATGAAGATGCCTGCATTACAGCTAATACTGATCTTGAGCAGCGCCAAATCAATTGGAAAGAAAAACATTTTCCTTTAGCCCTTTCAAACCTCAAAAGTGAATCTACTCTATACGTAACTAAAAGCCTTGAGTCGAGTTCTCTATATGAACCCAACACAACTTATTTGCAAAGATTTTTTCAGCTTTCCGAGCTGCTTGAAGTTGCCTTCACTATAGAGGTTGAGACAACTACCCTAGATAGTTTCTGTCAGTCAGAACAGGTGGAACAGATCGATTTTTTGCAAATTGATGCTCAAGGTGCAGAGCTACCCATCTTACAAGGTTCTCTTCAGATTCTGCAAAATAGTGTTCTGGCTATTCATACAGAGGTTAGTTTTTCCCCTATTTACCTCAATCAACCTTTGTTTGCTGATGTTGATTTCTATCTTAGAGATAAAGGTTTCACATTATTTGATCTTTCGGCTGCCTATTATAAGCGATCGCGATCGCCCATAGCCCCAAGAACGCGCCCTGGACAATTAATCTGGGGAGAGTGTATTTATTTCCGAGACTTCCTTGGAGGCCGTAGCCCTCATCTAAATCAACCGGAGAATCTCTTGAAACTAGCTTGCATTGCTGATATTCTTGACTTTCCTGACTACACTCTGGAAATTTTAGAATATTTGACATTGCAATATGGTAGAAACTCAGACTACAACTTTGCAGATAGTATTGTCGAAAGCTTAGCCCAGATTCCTGAGCTTCTACAACAAGGGTTGGAGATTCTTCCTGTCATTACTAATGTTAAAGAATACCTCAGCCAGGAAAGCCTTAACTTGATACGCACAAGGGAGATTTAGTACCCCGGTTTTAGTCTAGTCCTGTGGTAGCTAGCAGCCTTTAAAGAGAGTGACCTTCAAGGTATGCTACCCAAATTTGCTCATAGGCAGTCTCCATATCACGAGTAAATTGTTTGGCATTCCACAGGGGAGAGGTTTGCCTAGATTGTTTGAGCCGCCAAGCAATTTGTTGTCGTAATGCGGCATCACTCCCCAATCGGATTCCCCACTCTATGTATTCTTCATCGCTCCACGCCAGCCCTTCAGTTACACCCACGTTCATCATCATTGTGTAACTATTACGACTTACAAATTGTTGTCCAACTCGTGTAACTAAGGGGATTCCCATCCAAAGAGTTTCTAAAGTCGTTGTAGCACCGTTGTAGGGATAAGTATCTAGGACAACATCTGCAATTTCCAAGTTGGCTCGATGGACTGCTTCTGCTGATACTTCTGGTAAGAAGCGCAAGCGATCGCAATCTACCCCTTCTTCTTCAGCAATTTGATCGAAGAAATTTTTGATTGACTTTTCATCTGATAATCCTTTAACAAGGAAATAGCTGTTAGGCACCTGCTTTAAAATTTTCATTTGCAGTCGTACCGTATCCGGGTGACGCTTATGTCCCTTCTGAGCGCTCAAATACACAACTGCATCATTTGGTATATCTAGCTGATCGCGCCGCAATGTAGGGATGCCAACTTCGAACCCATCCACTGCAACATAAGTTTGGGGTAAGCGCAAGATTTTTTCAGAATAGTATTCCTGAGCAGCTTGAGGCAAGACGTATGGATCAGCGATGAAGTAGTCAACTGCTGGTATCCCCGATGCATCCCAGCCTAACCACGTCACCTGGACAGGGGCTGGTCTCAGAGCCATTACTGCGCTAGTGATATCAACTGTAATACTGTCTAAATCAATTAGAATGTCGATTTTATCTTGATGAATTTGCTCAGCAATTTCTTGCCAGTTAATCCCTAGATAGCGTGCTTGATGTGCTTTGTCAGAAAACCACTTTTGTGTAAATAAATCCTCTTTGGGCTGATTTATATAGTAAGTGTAGATTTGAAAACGATCAGAACTATGATGTTGAAAAAGCCACCGAGCTAGCCAACCAACAGAATGCCGCTTCATATATGCAGAAATATAGCCAATCCTTAACGGTCTGGGGAATTCTTGGGGAGAGGAGCCTAGTTTTGCATAGCGTTGATGAAAGTGTTCAACTAATTCATGAGTAGGTTGTTGTAGTTTGAGTTGACAGAGACTACCAATTTGATTGTGAAACCAGCGGTTCTTCTGAGGATCGTCTTGCAAATAAGGAAAAAAGAACGTGGATGTAAAAAGGTTAGTTCCTTCATTAGGACTAAGCTCATCCGGTTGTTGAATTAATTTAGAAAGAAGTTCTTGATGGTGATCAAATACCTTGTAAGCTTCCTGCCAAGCAGCTCCAGCACTTAAAAGACCTCTTAGGAGTAAGTAGCTTCCATTAATTTGTCCTAGTAAGGATTGAGCTAATTCACAAAAGCGCTTTGCTGTTTCTATCCCTTTTTCGTAATCACCTAATTTCTGATAAAAAGCAGATAGAGGCCCTAAAGGCTGAAGACTATTAGGATTTAGCCGTACGCATAGCTCTGCCAAGTAGATAGCTGTTTGTATTTGTCCCAGAGAGTACCCGATTTTAATAGCAGATGATATCAACACGTCGATTAAAGGTTGTGCGTCGTCTGATATAGGAGGCTTATGGGCCAGTATGAAGCAAGCTTCAGCGAACTGTAGAGTAGCAGGATGGATGGGCTCATAGTCCAGAGTAGCTGCAAGTGTATTTAGTAATAGAGATAAATCGAGAGTAATAGACTGTTCTGACTTCAACAAGCTAAGGAGTTGAAGAGACTCTAAATCATCTCCTACAGATTTATTCAGCTCAATTTCAAGTTGAACAATTTTGAGAAGATTATCGATATTAGTTGGGACAATTTCACGAATATGTTGGCGAAGTACCCAAGCTAATTCGTAATTCTCTAACGTCTCTTGCCTTTCTGCTTCTATTTGTAAAACTTGTAATAGCTCGGCAGTCCAAGCTTCTACTTGCTCTGGCTCTGCTTCTATCATTGGTACAAACCAACTAGCTTGAGCTTCTTCTTCTTTTCCTTGGAGAAGTAGCACCAGTCCTAAATACCAGTAGCTCGACCTTTCACTCGGTTCTGCTTCAATCGCTTGCTCATATAAGTTTAGAGCGTGACTATACTTAGCTCGGAGGAGATACTGGTAAGCTTGCTGCTGCAAAGATACTGTAGTCATAGAAGTATAGTCAGAGGACATAAGATTTTTGAAAGACCTTAAAAAGGTATTTTTGATGAAAAGGTTGTAATTCAAAATAAAAAAGAGTGGACAAATAATTCGTCCACTCTCAATAAAGGTATCACTTAAAGCTTTAGCAGCTAGAATAATGATTTAACTTAGCTTTTTAGCTTTGAGTGATTTTAGATAACCTACTTGGTATCAATAGGCTTAAAGTCTGTAGCACAAGTGTGAGTGGCAGTTGCTTGAGTGTTGGTAGGTTGGCTAGCTAGAGGCTTAGTGGACTCGCACAAAATAGCTAAGGTGGTAGCTTCGCTAGTAGATGTCACTGTACCTAACCACACTTGACCATTGTAGTGTCTGAGGGCTTTCTTGGTTGCAAGAGGTGTGCCAAACTGGTTGACAGCAGTGTTAGGGTTGTCAAGAGTTACGACGTAGCTGTAGTTGGTAGTTTGGGTTTGAATACCAAGACCCAACACGTCAACGCTAGAGCCAAATTCACTGTTTTCTAGGTAATAAGCTTGTTGAGCCCGGTTCATGGAACCAACATACTGCTTGGCTTCAGACTGCTTCGCTTTGTTAGCTTGGTTCAAGAAGGAAGGCAGAGCAATAGCAGACAGAATACCGATGATGATGATAACGACAAGAAGTTCAATAAGGGTGAAACCTTGATCTTCTTTCTTTTGAGCTAGGTGTTGTAGGAATTTAGCTTGAAATTCAGTCTTCATTGATTTGTCTCCTTGAGGTGCGGTGCGCAGTGGGTTCTAACTCCTGAATTTAATTTACCCAGGCAGATCAACTTTCATATCATCCATCTCTAAAAACTTTTGGCCACACGTTTTTCATTCCGTGACTAAGGCAGTTCCAAAAGGACATATAGGTAAATCTCTAAGCTGATGAGCAATTGCTTGACTTCCTCAAAGGCTGTTTTCGTGCTCACGGGTTCTAAGGTGATTGCGCTTACAGGCCGTACGGTCTGCCAACGCTCAACCAAAGACATAAAAGGTTTAGGTCCCTCCCAGAGGGGCAATAGGCAAGTAGCCATATGGTTGTCAATGGTAATGGGGGTGAGCGCAGGTAGAGAAATCAGTTGACTAATCTCAAAAGGTCGGCAGGAGTTTGCGCAGGCAACTAGTTTTTCTTTGGCTAGCGGTGTTTTGAGCTGCGGATGTAGGTGTACTTGAGCCTGCTGCCAATCTGTAGGGCTCCACTCGTTGACGGGCACATAATCCTGCTCTTGGTTGGGGTGAGCGCACCAGAAATCTAACAAGCGGTGAACAGGGTTTAATAGTTCAAATAGGTGCAGCTGTTCTTCCAAGGAAGCGTCGGGTAAACTCATAGCCAAAAATGCTGGTAGATTTTCCGGGTCTTGAAATAAATCCATCAATTCCCAGTGCCGCCAGTTCACCATACTGACAAATTCTAAATTGGCAGCTTCAAGAGCCGCAAAAAGCTCCTTAACGGTAGAGCCTTTGTCGCCTTGCATCAGAAAGTTAACTCGTACTCTCTCGGCATCGGTTTCGAAGTAGGGTTTCCATACGAGCATTTTTAGGTAAACATCACTCTTCAGCGATCGCATCATTTCTCGGAGCAGCTCCACCTCTAGCTCGCCTGGGGCTTCGTCCATCAACCCCATCATTTTGAAGACCTTCTGGGCTCGGAAGTAAAACTCTCGCTGTAAAGAGCTATGTAAGTTTGCACGAATGATTCCATCCGGTTTAAGCACCGACTGCATGGCTTTTAGCCCAGCTACTGGGTCGGGCAGTAGATACAAAACCTCATCGCAGTTGATGTAGTCAAACTGAAGGTTTAAGCTTGGCAACTCTTCAGCCGCTAGAGTATGGAACTCTAAGGTTTCAAATCCGTGGTAGCGCGATCGCTGGCGAGCCAAATCTAATGATTTCTCGGACATATCGATGCCGATAACTTTGGCTCCTGGATTCGCTTCAGCGAGTGTCAGCGACGTGTAGCCGCTACCACAGCCCACATCTAGAATTAATTTCTCTTTTGTATCAATAATTTGATGGTTTCTTAAGTAAAACGAAGTTACCAAGTTGTGGAGGTATAAACTGTTGGCATCTCCTTTAGGCGAGATTTCCAGGGGTAGCTCTGGATAGGGAGTTGTCTCCCATTGCTGGCGAATTTTCTCGCGTTCAGATTCATGGTTATCCATATAAAAATCCTTGCTTGTCTTCTCAGTGATAGACCAAGGCTGGGGGCTATCCATAGTTCAGTGCCATTGTTCTCACCTTACCTAAAAGAACGGGAGAATCAATCAGTTTGCGAAGATTCTCGCTTTAAGCACTCCTGCCTTTCGTACAAGGCGTACGAAAGGCAGCCCATTCTTTCTTTAAGGCCGAGTTCCTATTTGTGTATTCCATGAGCAGCCCATCAATTCCATCTGAGCCTCTGCTCTCGCTGTGCATGATCGTCAAAAATGAACAGCAAAATCTGCCTCGCTGCTTAAACAGTGTGCGATCGCATGTCGATGAAATGATTGTGGTCGATACAGGCTCTGAGGACGGTACGATTGCGATTGCCCAGCAGTATGGTGCTCAGATCCAGCATTTTCAATGGTGTGATGATTTTGCTGCGGCCCGGAATTTTGCGATCGCTCAAGCCTCAGGTCAATGGATTCTCATGTTAGATGCCGACGAAGAACTAGTTTTGGAGTCGGATCATTGGCGTGAAGAGTTGAGCCTAGAGCGCCTACAGACTTTAGCCTACTGGATTGCTCTCACAGACATCCATCAAGATATAACTGATTTACCTACTTTAAGGCTATTTCGTAATTCATCAGACTTAAAGTATGTGGGTCGCTACCATGAGCAATTGGTATACCGTGAGCAGCTTATTCCTACCCATCTCATCAAAAAATTACAGTCGCTCAAAATCCTCCACTACGGCTACGAAGAGGAATTACTTTTACAAAAAAATATCAACCGCGATATTCCTCTGCTAGAGCGGGTTCGGCAACAAGAAACGCTCAGCTTGTTATTGCTGATGACTCTAGCGGATACCTATGTCCGAACTGAGCAAGTGGAAAAAGCCAGGGAATGTTGGTCGGAAGCTTTTGAGCGAATTTCTCCTAACCTTTTATCAGGAATGTTGCCGGAGGAAACCGTTCGCCTGCCAGCCCTGTTGTTTACGTTGGGTTTAGACTTGCTGCATGAGCAAGAAGACTATGAAACAACGATGTTGGTTTGTCGGCGCGGTTTGGAATGGTTTCCCACCTATCCACCTTTGAATCACTTAACAGGTTCCTTGTTTAAGCAATTAGGGTTTTCTGTGGCCGCGATCGCCTACTTTGAGAAGTGTCTACAAATGGGCCGAGATGGTACTTATTTTCAACAAGAACCGTTTGATTTGCGCTTTTTAGGCGTGTGGCCTGCGCACGATTTAGGACTGACTTATATGGAGATGAATCAAATTTCAGAAGCGATCGCCGCTTTTGAACTGGCTCTTTCGTTTGAAGCCGATTATTCTCCAGTCCAGGCAGATCTAGAAGCAGCACTGCAGAAACTACACCAAAGCTGAACGAAGCCAGCAGCTTAGTAGCGTAGCACTCAGCCTAGGAATTGTTGAGTCGCAGACTCATGACTAGATCTTTATCCATAAATCGTTATACTGAGTTATGTGTAGTCGTTATGAGTTTGTCTAGACCCTATGACAAATCCAACTGTTGAAAATTTGGTCATTATTGGCTCTGGCCCTGCGGGATATACGGCTGCTATTTATGCTGCAAGAGCGAATCTGAAGCCGTTTGTGTTTGAAGGCTTCCAGGCCGGGGGGCTACCAGGTGGGCAGTTGATGACAACCACTGAGGTGGAAAACTTCCCTGGCTTTCCGGAAGGCATTACAGGACCGCAGTTGATGGACCGGATGAAGGCCCAAGCTGTGCGTTGGGGAGCGGAATTGGTGACTGAGGACGTAGTGTCTGTGGATTTCAGCCAGCGTCCGTTTGTGGTGCGATCAGAGGAGCGGGAAGTCAAGGCGCACAGTATTGTAATTGCGACAGGTGCGACAGCGAAGCGGTTGGGATTACCTTGCGAACATCAGTTTTGGAGCCGTGGAATTTCTGCTTGTGCCATCTGCGATGGAGCAACGCCAATTTTCCGGTCGGCAGAGTTGGCTGTTGTAGGTGGTGGTGATTCGGCAGCAGAAGAGGCTGTGTATTTGACCAAGTATGGGTCTCATGTGCATCTATTAGTACGCGGTGAAAAGATGCGTGCTAGTAAGGCTATGCAAGATCGCGTGCTGAAAAATTCCAAGATTACGGTTCACTGGAACACAGATATTCTGGATGTGTTTGGCGAAGAAAACCACATGAAAGGGGTGCACCTACGCAACAAAAAGACAGGTGAAGCCAGTGAGCTGCATGTGCGTGGTTTGTTCTACGCGATCGGTCATACCCCAAATACGTCTTTGTTTAAGGGACAACTAGAACTTGATGATGTTGGTTACGTTGTGACGAAGCCTGGTTCTGTAGAAACGAGCATTGAAGGTGTGTTTGCTGCTGGTGATGTCCAGGATCATGAATATCGACAAGCGATCACGGCAGCGGGCACGGGTTGTATGGCGGCTATGCTAGCGGAGCGTTGGCTATCGACTCAGGGCTTGGTGCAAGAATTTCACCAAACAGAAGCATCGGAAAAACCGGAAGCTGAGCAAGCTGCTAGAAAGTCGGAAGCTGAGCAAGAGTCTGAATTTAGCGTGGGTGCAACTCGTCATCAAGGTGGGTATGCACTCCGGAAGCTTTACCACGAGAGCGATCGCCTGATTGTCGTGAAATACGCTTCTCCCAATTGTGGACCTTGCCACACCTTGAAACCCATCTTGAACAAGCTGGTGGATGAGTTTGAGGAAAAAATTCACTTTGTCGAGATTGATGTGGAGCAAGACCCAGATATTGCTGAGGCAGCGGGCGTTATGGGTACGCCGACGATTCAGTTCTTTAAGGACAAAGACAAGGTTGCTGAGCTGAAGGGCGTGAAGCAGAAGAGCGAGTATCGCCAATTGATTAGTAGCAATCTGTAGTAGCAACTTCTAACTAATCCGGATCAGCAAGAGGGAACTGAGCTTGGTAGATTAGATCAGCCTATCGCGATCGCTGGCTTCACTAATTTTATGGCCTCTACTAAGCTCTGGTTACCTCGTTTCCGATTTGCCGAACGACCCAGCCTTTCTATGCGAATGATGGGGGTTGGGCTTGTAATTACGATTCTCTTTATTCTGGTGGCGCTGCTTTCGCCTATGTTTCAGGCTTGGGGCTGGCTCCAGAATCCCACAGACTCTTTAATTAACCCGATTCACGAACCGCCTGCGCTGAGTCATTGGTTTGGCACGACTCGCCAAGGCTATGATGTTTTTTCTCGAACCTTATTTGGCAGTCAAGCGGCATTGCAAGTGGTGATCTTAGCGACTGCTTTGAGCTTAGTCATAGGAGTGCCGCTAGGTCTAGTAAGCGGATATCTAGGCGGTAGGCTCGATCGCATCCTCCTATTTTTAATGGATACGATCTATACGCTGCCAGGGCTCTTGCTTTCGGTAACGTTGGCGTTTGCGGTGGGACGAGGGGTTCTCAATGCGGCGATCGCTCTGAGTATTTCTTATGTACCGCAATATTATCGGGTGGTGCGAAACCATACGGTTTCTGTGAAAACGGAGTTATTTATTGAAGCGGCTCAAGCAATGGGCGCTTCCACTTGGACAGTACTGTCGCGTTACTTGCTGCTCAATGTGATTCAAAGTGTGCCAGTGCTATTTACGCTGAATGCGGCGGACGCAATCTTGACGCTAGGCGGTTTGGGGTTTTTGGGGTTAGGACTGCCCGAAGAGGTGCCAGAGTGGGGGCATGACTTGCGCCAAGCTTTAGACGCGCTGCCTACCGGAATTTGGTGGACTGCTTTTTTCCCTGGTATGGCAATGACTTTAATGGTAGTGGGGTTGTCTTTGCTAGGAGAAGGGTTGAATGAGTTTGTCAACCCGTTACTACGGCGAGAAAACTGGAACCGGAAAGCGGCTGAGTAAGCGTGTATTGATTAACTAGTCAGCTCGCTGAATATGCCAGATGCCACTCAAGACTTCATTATTTATAACCGCTATTTGCTTCACGCTGGTTGCAGCGGTGAGTGGTAGTTTGCGAGCAAACTCTGGTCCACTCTGGCGTTCGTCTGGTGTTGCAGCGAGTGTTGTGACTGGCTCTGGTCCTGCTGCTCAGGCTGAGGTATCTAGCGATCGCTCCCTGAATCGCGCTGCTCATTCTGATGAATCTGTTCAGGAGACCCTCAATCAAAGATTCTCGGTCGAGAACTCACGAGTAAGAATGCAGCAAATCGACGCAGCTTTGACGAGTTTTCGGCAACTAACAGAAACTAGTCAAAAAAACTTGGGACAAGCAGGGGTTGCTGGGGTAGGCAATACAGATTGGGAAACTCAGAATTTAGGCTTTCACAATTGGGTGGGTGCGGTAGAAGGAACTATTCTGAAGCAGAATGCCCGAATTGCTCAATTAGAACTAGAGCTGGCGCAGCAGCAACATGCTGATAAGAAGATTACCAAAGCCGAACTGACGCAGAAAGCTGTGAATGCTCAAAAAGCGGCGCAAGAGTTTGATCAATTCTGGAAGTCCTTTAGCATTGCTGACTAGGGACGCTGTACGATCGTAGACCTTCACCTCGTCAGTTACCGCAGCATTAGTTAGAAGTATGGGGACAACACCCGATGTTTCAGCCCAGCCCCTAGCACCTCAGGTCTTAGGCATTGACTTAGGTGGTTCGGCGATTAAACTAGGTCGCTTTAGCCATGATGGTACTTGTTTGCAAGCCATGACTGTGCCGACTCCTCAACCTGCTCATCCAGAGGCTGTTTTAGCGGCAATGGTTGAGGCGATCGCTCAGCTTGATCCAGATGAGACTTGTTTGGCAATTGGCGTCGGAACCCCAGGACCTGCCGATCGCCGAGGCCGCATTGCCAGGATTGCAATTAATTTACCCGGTTGGCAAGATATTCCGGTAGCAGATTGGCTAGAAGCAAAAACCGGGCGACCAACGGTAATTGCCAATGATGCCAATTGCGCTGGGCTGGGGGAAGCTTGGTTAGGGGCAGGTCAGCAGTTTCAGAACTTAATTTTACTAACCCTGGGCACAGGCGTTGGGGGGGCGATTATTTTCAATGGTCAACTCTTTACAGGTCCAGATGGAGCTGCGGGTGAGTTGGGTCTGATTACTCTAAGGCCAGACGGTCCAGCTTGTAACAGTGGCAATCACGGTTCCTTAGAGCAATATGCCTCAGTGCAAGCGATTCGGCGACAGACTGGGCTAGAACCTATTGAGCTGGGATTGAAAGCGCAAGCAGGCGATCGCGATGCTTTGGCGTTTTGGCAAGAATATGGCCGAGATTTGGGAGCGGGCTTAACCAGCCTGATCTACGTTCTAGCGCCCGAAGCAGTAGTGATTGGTGGCGGAATTAGCGCCAGCGCTGAGTTTTTCTTGCCAGCAGTCCAAGCAGAAATTCAGCGACGAGTTTTGCCGAGTTCTCGGGGGAACTTGCAGTTATTAAAAGCTCAACTAGGCAATCGCGCTGGGATGGTAGGAGCGGCGAAACTGGCGTGGCAGTTAATTGGTGCTTTTAACAGTTAGCGATTCTGAATTAATTAAGCGACACCATTTTTGTGGGGGGTAGGTCTTGTACCTGCTCACCGTACGAAGGGCACCCACAAGAGATGCCCCTACCAGTGATACCCATTCATAAAAGCTAAGTGTCAACGACTACTTAAGGTAAGGTGTGCCCAGTGGATTTTTCCACGTAATCCATGACTTGCTGGAAAGCTTCGGGATGACCTTGCTGGTTCAAAATCATGTGGGTTCCCCCTTCTGGCAAGTAAAAGGACAACCTACCATTAGGGGTAAAAGCAAAAGCACTGACACGTTCGAGGTCAACTACATAAACGTTCCTCTCGTAATTAATTTTGACCCAATACCCCACAGCACTCCTCACTAAGATTGAAAGGGTTTTAGTCTGGAGCTTACGGTTGACTTAGGCTAGGCTCTAGCGATCGCGTAGCCTCACCTGCGTAGGTAGTTGCAGCTTGAATGAATCCCTTAAATAAAGGGTGAGGGGTACTAGGGCGCGACTGAAATTCGGGATGAAACTGAGTTGCCAAGAAGAACGGATGACCTGGCAGTTCCACAATTTCTACCAAGCGTCCGTCGGGTGAGGCACCACTGATGATATAGCCAGTTTCTAAGAACAAATTACGGTAGGCGTTATTGAATTCATAGCGATGGCGATGCCGCTCGTAAATCACTTCTTCGCCATAGAGGCCAAATGCGATCGTATTGGGCGCGATCCGGCAAGGATATAAACCTAGCCGCATTGTGCCGCCTAAATCGACCACATCTTGCTGTTCTGGCAACAAGTTAATCACGGGGTTTTTAGCGTTGGGAGCAAACTCAGCACTATTCGCATCCTCAAGGCCAGCTGTGTGTCGCGCCCACTCGATCACAGAACACTGCATCCCTAGGCACAAGCCAAAGAAGGGAATTTTCTTTTCGCGGGCGTACTGAATGGCACTGATTTTGCCGTCTACACCCCGTACTCCAAAGCCACCGGGGACAATGATGCCGTCAATATCTTGCAGATAGCTTTCGGCTCCGTAAGCTTCGATGTCCTCGGAGTTAATCCAGCGTAGATTCAGGTCTGCTCCTTGGGCGATCGCGCCATGCCGCAGCGCTTCAACGACAGAGAGATAGGCGTCGGTAAGCCGAACATATTTACCCACGATCGCAATGTTGACCGATTGACTTGGACGATACAAGCGATCGACTAGGGTTTGCCATTGAGTTAAATCAGGTTGCCGCTGTTCTAGATGCAAAAGATCTAGCGCCTGCTGAGCTAAGCCTTCTCGCTCCAAAATCAGTGGGACTTCGTAGATGCTTCTGGCATCTGGCGAGGTAATGACACATTCAACAGGAACGTCACAGAACTCAGATAACTTGTCCTTAAGACCAGGATGCAAGGGGCGATCGCAGCGACAAACCAAAATATCCGGTTGAATCCCAATCGAGCGGAGTTCTTTCACCGAATGTTGCGTCGGCTTGGTTTTCATCTCCCCTGCCGCCGGAATCCAAGGCATCAGCGTGACGTGCATGTACAGCACATTCTGCCGTCCCACGGCTTTCCGAAATTGCCGAATTGCTTCTAGAAAGGGCAGCGACTCAATATCTCCAACGGTGCCACCAATCTCAGTGATCACCACATCTGGATTGGTGTTTTTTGCAACTCGTAAGATGCGCTCTTTGATCTCGTTCGTAATGTGCGGAATGACTTGGACTGTACCGCCCATGTAGTCGCCCCGGCGCTCTTTATTCAGCACGGCTTGGTAAATAGAACCAGTGGTGACACTATTGAGGCGAGACATGGAAGTGTCTGTAAAGCGCTCGTAGTGTCCCAAGTCTAAGTCGGTTTCCGCACCATCTTCGGTCACAAACACCTCACCATGCTGGAAAGGGCTCATGGTGCCAGGGTCAACGTTAATATAAGGGTCTAACTTGAGGATGGAAACGGAGTAGTCGCGAGACTTCAGCAATCGACCCAGGCTCGCTGCCACGATGCCTTTGCCAATACTAGAGACTACACCACCCGTCACGAATACAAACTTAGTCATAAAATTCTAGGAGCACAGCCTTCTGGAGAGCCACCCGTCAATTGTGCCACAGGCATGGCAGACCGCGTGGGAAGGGGAGTATTTTTTTGTACATCAAGCGAACTTTCGCACTAAAGCTGAAAGGGGCGATCGCTGCACCCAAACCGCTCATCCTGTAATTCGACCTCGATAAAATCTCCACACCCCAATGAGTTGCCGTTAGGCTTGCTGTGGAGCAAACTAGTTAAACCGTATCCAGCAGTACTGACGTTAAGTAGTAAGCCATGAAATTCTATTTCTTGGGCATAGCTTTTTCAGAGCTTACTGTTACTACGAACATTTATGAGAACAGCACTTAAAGGGCATTGGAACCTAACTTCTGAGTGGCTGAAATTATTTCTCATAACTTTATTAATACTCGGCATCTTCTTCAGATTGGTTAATCTTGGCCAAAAAGTCTACTGGTATGATGAGACTTTTACTTCTTTACGAATTTCTGGATATACAGAGGCTGAAATAGTCCAGCAATTTGCCGATGGCCGTGAAGTTAGCGCTGAAGATTTACAAAAGTATCAGCGCCCCAACAGTGAAAAAGGCTTAGTCGATGCGATCAAATCTTTAGCAATAGAAGACCCTCAGCATGTGCCACTGTACTATGTGATGGCACGATTCTGGATGCAGTTATTTGGAAATTCATTGGCAGTAGCACGAAGTTTGCCAGCCCTGATTAGTCTACTGGCTTTTCCTACAATCTATTGGTTGTGTCTAGAACTATTTAAGTCACCCTTAACAGGCTGGATGGCGGTTGCATTAATTGCTGTCTCACCTTTTCACTTATTGTTTGCTCAAGAGTCGAGAGAGTATAGTCTATGGACAGTGGCCACATTACTCTCAAGTGCAGTTTTGTTATGGGCGAATCGAGTTGGCACTAGGGTAAGTTGGGGAGCTTATGCAGCGACAGTAGCGTTTGGGTTTTATTCACATTTATCTTTTGCGTTAGTGGCGATCGCGCATGGATTCTACATATTTATAGTTGAAAGATTTCGGTTCAGCAAAAATTTAATTGGTTATGTGCTGGCCTCTTTATTAGGATTTTCGGCTTTTTTGCCTTGGCTACCTGTCGTTATCAACAGTGCCGATCGCCTACCCCAGTTACTAGCGAAAAACGGAGCAAAACCTTTATCATTTTTCCTGGAACGCTGGACGATTAATATTAGCTCTGTTTTTGTGGACATCAACTTTCCTCATCGAGGAAAACGCTTGCTGATGGCAGCAATTTTGATTTTAATCTTATATTCAATCTACTTTCTGGGGCAAAAAGCTACAAGGAAAGCTTTTTTGTTTGTGCTTCTACTAATTGGTGTGACAGCGGTATTTCTAATAGCACCAGATTTTATCAATCAATCTTTTAGATCGATTACTAGTCGTTACATGATTCCTTGTTATTTGGGGATTCAAATAGCAGTTGCTCATCTATTTGCGACTCAAATTACTTCTGTCTCTAGTTCTATGACTGGTTCGATGCAGAGGCAGAAATTATGGCGATTAGGGCTGGCCGCGTTGCTGTCAGGTGGGGTTCTATCCTGTATCCTGATTGCTCAGTCGGAAACTTGGTGGAATAAGGGATCTAGCTATCATAATCCGCAGATTGCCAGAATTCTAAATCAAGCTAGTCAACCCCTGGTCATTAGCAACGCTAGAACTGGGGAAATTCTGTCGTTGAGCCATTTACTGGCTCCAGAAGTGCGACTCAGAATCCAACCTGCTTGCCACACTTGTAGCTCCAATTCTCTGGTATCCGACCCCAACCGTCTACTGAATATTCCTGAAGGCTTTGAAAGTGTGTTCCTGTTCAAACCTTCGAAAAAGTTACGGAATATTTTTGAGGAAAAGTACAAGCTGGAGTCTATTCATAAAAGTAACGATCTGTGGCGATTGGAAAAAATTTGAACTCAAGTGGAGCGATACTGCTCTGCCTTCGTACAGTTTGTCGTTATTCCAACAAAAAGAGCGGGAGTGGTAACTGTTTCTAGGACAGCCTTTCACTCCCGCTCTCCTCACCCTGGTAATAAGGGTGAACCGAATTACATCCCAATCGCTGTAGGGAATTTGTGATTCAGGCTCAGGTCTTTAACTTGAGTAAGCGTCCATTGGTAAGCAAGAGCAAACCAAGTTGCGATCGCCGTAGGCATTGTCAATCCGAGCGACTGCAGGCCAGAACTTGTTTTCGCGAGTCCAAGTGGTGGGGTAAGCGCCTCGTTCGCGAGGGTAAGGTTTGTCCCATTCTGCCGTCATTAGGGCAGCCGCCGTGTGAGGGGCATTCTTGAGCAGGTTGTTCTGTCGATCGACTTGACCCGCCTCAATTTCGGCAATTTCAGCTCGGATGGCAATCATGGCATCACAGAAGCGATCGAGTTCTTGCTTCGACTCACTCTCGGTTGGCTCGACCATAATCGTGCCTGGGACTGGCCAAGAGACGGTCGGTGGGTGGAAGCCGTAATCAATCAAGCGTTTGGCAATGTCATCGACTTCGATGTCAGCCGTTCTCTTGAACTGCCGCAAATCCAAAATGCACTCGTGAGCCACTAAGCCGTTTTTGCCTTTGTACAGCCCTGGGTAGTAAGGCTCTAAGCGTTTGGCAATGTAGTTGGCATTGAGAATGGCAACTTGAGTCGCTTTGGTAAGACCAGTGCCGCCCATCAAGGCAATGTACATCCAAGAAATTGGTAGAATACTGGGGCTTCCCCATGGCGCTGAGGCGATCGCCCCAATGCCTTGCTCACTACCAATGGGCACAACGGCATGTCCTGGCAAGAAAGGCACCAAATGTGGCATCACACCAATTGGTCCCATACCAGGTCCGCCGCCGCCGTGGGGAATACAGAAGGTTTTGTGCAAGTTTAGGTGACAAACATCGGCCCCATAGTCACCCGGACGACACAGGCCAACTTGAGCGTTCATGTTGGCTCCATCCAGATAAACCTGTCCGCCATTGGCATGGGCGATCGCACAGATTTCTCGAATCGATTCTTCAAATACTCCGTGAGTGGAGGGGTAAGTCACCATGAGCGCAGCTAAGTTTTCTTGATGCTGCTCTGCCTTGGCTTTGAGGTCAGCTACATCGATGTTGCCATCGCGATCGCAAGCCACCGGAACCACTTTCATTCCTGCCATCACCGCACTGGCGGGATTGGTGCCATGCGCCGACTGCGGAATCAAGCAAATATGACGGTGAAAATCGCCGCGTTGCTCGTGGTATTGGCGAATCACCAGTAACCCCGCATATTCTCCTTGCGAGCCCGCATTGGGTTGCAGCGAAATGCCTGCAAAGCCTGTAATTTCGGCTAGCCATTGCTCCAATTGTTGGAAAAGAGTTTGATAGCCCTGGGTTTGTTCTAGCGGCGCGAAGGGATGAATCTGACCAAACTCAGGCCAAGTCACGGGGATCATTTCTGCTGTGGCATTCAACTTCATCGTGCAGGAACCGAGAGGGATCATGGCTGTGGTCAGCGACAAATCCTTAGATTGCAGGCGATAAATGTAGCGCAGCAGCTCAGTTTCAGAATGGTATTGGCTGAAAACTGGGTGAGTGAGATAGGTGCTAGTACGAGCAAAGCGATCGCTGAATTCAACCTTGGCTTCTGTGGCTAACTCTTCCGGGGTGAAGTGAGGAGTTTGGTCGCCTGCAAAAACTTTGAATAGCGCCAGCAAATCATCGGCTGATGTCGTCTCATCTAGAGAAACACCGATGGTATGAATATCAATCAGACGTAGATTGATTCGATGGGCGCTGGCCCGTTCCACAATGTCTAAGGCTCGTTTTTCGGCTATATCCACACGTAAGGTATCGAAATAGGGTGCAGACCCCAGTTGATACCCTAACCGACTCAATCCTTCTGCCAGAGTCACGGTTAAATGATGAATGCGTTGAGCAATGCGCTGTAAGCCACTAGGACCATGATAAACAGCATACATACTAGCAATGACTGCCAGTAGCACCTGGGCCGTACAAATGTTGCTGGTAGCTTTATCCCGACGGATGTGTTGCTCTCGCGTTTGTAGCGCTAAGCGTAAAGCAGGCTGACCTTGAGCATCCTTAGACACACCCACCAATCGCCCAGGAATTTGCCGCTTATAAGTGTCTTTGGTAGCGAAGTAAGCAGCGTGAGGTCCCCCATAACCTAGCGGCACGCCAAAGCGTTGGGTGCTCCCCACCACGATGTCTGCCCCAAATTCTCCTGGTGGCTTGAGGAGCGTCAAGCTCAGAAGATCCGCCGCGACTGTCACGAGTGCTTTAGCTTGGTGGGCGCGCTGAACAAAGTCCTGGTAGTCGTAAATTGCGCCATCGGTGGCAGGGTATTGCAGGAGTGCCCCAAAAATCGGCTGGTCGAAGGCAAAGGTTTGATGGTTGCCTACCAAAATTTCAATGCCTAGCGCCCGCGCCCTTGTCTTCACGACTTCGATAGTTTGGGGATGGCAAGCCTCTGACACCCAAAATGCCTGCTCATCTCCCTTCGCTAGCCCGTAGCTCATCGTCATTGCTTCTGCGGCTGCCGTACCTTCATCCAGCAGTGAAGCGTTGGCAATCTCCATACCTGTCAAGTCAATCACCATTGTTTGGAAGTTGAGCAGAGCTTCCAGGCGACCTTGAGCAATTTCGGGTTGGTAAGGGGTGTATTGGGTATACCAGCCGGGATTTTCGAGAATGTTGCGCTGAATTACAGGTGGGGTAATGCAGCCGTAGTAGCCCATGCCAATAAACGAGCGAAATACTTGATTTTCTGAGGCGATCGCTTTTAGCTCTTGCAGCAATTCATATTCACTGCGTCCCTCCTCTAGTTGCAGTGGTTGCTGGAGCCGAATTCCTGGGGGTACAGCCTTGTCAATCAGGGCTTCTAAGCTAGAAAAACCCAATTCGGAAAGCATTTGATCCACTTTCGCCGCACTGGGACCAAGATGGCGGTCTACAAATTCGTCTGTTAGGGGTAGTCCCCCCTGAATTTGGGTAGGCTGAGCCGCGTGAGCACCACCATTGGTTCTTGGCATCTGAGATCCATTTACGGTTGCTTTAGAAACGGTCACGGGGTCGATCGCGGCTAGGGGGTCAGATTTAGAATGGCTCAATCCAGTTGCACCTTGCTCGTAGGTAGAAGGCTCGGACATGAAAGACTCTGGCATGAAACGTAGGGACACAAGAAGGTCATTTCTGACCATTTTGCAATAGTTTGCAATGGATAGTTGACCCTGATTTCACCAGAGTGAGCTTGTGTCTCTTCTATTCTTGCTCAGCAAACTTGACTATGCAGGGTCCAGAAGCGATCGCTTCTGCCAAGCCTTCAGAAGTCTTCCAGTAAATTATGCGCCTTCGACTTGTTGGCGGTATTCTTCAGCCGTCAGGACTTCATCTAGTTCTTCTGACTCATCAATCCGAATCTTCAGCAGCCAACCTTCACCATAGGGATCTTCTGCAACTTGTTCCGGCGCATCCACCATTGCTGTGTTGCGCTCAATTACAGTCCCTGTCACCGGAGCATTGAGGTCTTCGACAGCCTTGACTGACTCCACCGTACCAAAGGTTTCGCCTTTGACCAGCTTGTCACCAATCTCAGGTAGCTCTAGAAATACAATGTCACCCAGTTGATCGACGGCAAAGGCGCTAATCCCAATCGTAGCGATATCGCCATCTAGGCGCACGTACTCATGGCTGTCTAGGTACTTTAGATCATCAGGATATTCAAAGGCCATACCAATTCCTCACCGGATATGTCACTACACTTCCAATAAGCTTGCAAGATTTAGTCGGTTCTGACAATGTCTTGGAGCCTATTTGGGCATAGTAGGAAGTATTCTTGCGGGTCTTACCGCCTTGCATCTCTCCACGTTAGTCCTCAATGAAGTCAAAAACACTCAAACGGCTGGTATTGGGTGAGTTTTCAGTTAAGCGTTTCGTCCGCTCCACCCTGTTGATTTATGCGGTTCTATGCTTTTACGCCTTCTTTTTGACCGATCGCCAAATTTTTCAACCGCAACCCGCTAGCTACCAGGATACCCAAACGACTCTGAAGCTGAAAACCGCCGATAATGTCTTAATTTCAGCGATTTATCTGCCCAATCCTCAGGCCCAGTACACCATTCTCTACAGTCATGGCAACGCCGAAGATTTAGGGGATATTGAGGCAACGCTGACCATGATTCACGAAGCTGGTTTTGCCGTGTTTGCTTACGATTACCGAGGCTATGGCACCAGCCAAGGTCAGCCTTCCGAGCAACATGCTTACCAAGATGCCGATGCTGCCTATACCTATCTGACCCAAAAGCTCAAAGTCCCAGCGAATCGGGTTATTGCTTTAGGTCGCTCAGTTGGAGGTGGTGTTGCCGTTGATTTAGCGACTCGTAAACCTCTGGCTGGCTTGATTGTGGAAAGCTCTTTTGTCACTGCTTTTCGCGTGGTTACTCGCGTTCCAATTGTCCCGTTCGACAAACTTGCCAATATTGCCAAAATTCGCCGCATCCAATGCCCAATTTTGATTGTGCATGGCACTGCCGATGAAATCATCCCGTTTCAGCATGGAGAGCAGCTATTTCAGGCAGCGCGCGCTCCTAAGCAAAGTTTTTGGGTCGAGGATGCTAACCATGACGACCTAGTAGAGGTGGCTGGCCCGAGATATGCCCAGCAGTTACAAGCATTTGCTCAATTGGTAAAAAATTCGGAGGCAACATCCAAGTAGGAGAAAGTGATCGCTCCCCAATCCTGAGTTAAGAGAAGCGATCGCCGTGATTCTTAAATGTTTGGGGCCAGTTAGACCGTAATCGCTGAGTCAGTCTGAGCGGCTCCCACGGCACCGGAGTAAACCAAGCCCCGATGGGTATCAAGAGTCAAAATCGCGCCATCCCGAATAATTTCGGTCGCATTCTTGACCCCAACAATCACGGGTACCCCTAAGCGTAAACCAATCACTGCGGCGTGGCTGGTCAAACTATCGTCTTCAGTGATGATCCCAGCAGCTTTGCGAATCATCTCCACATAATCAACACTGGTGCAGGAGGTGACTAAAATGTCGCCCGGATTGAAGTTGCTGACTTCATTACTCGCGTGAGCTACTCGTGCCCGCCCACTAACTGAGCCTTGACCAATGCCAATTCCTTTGCCCAAGACAGCCGTTACCACTTCCACCTTAATTAGGTCGGTGGAACCAGATACCCCTTGCAGGGTACCAGCAGTCATAACTACCAAATTACCTTCAGAGAGCAGCTCTTTCTCTTGAGCGACGTTGAGCGCGGCCTGGAAGGTTTGCCCAGTAGAAGGTAAGTCCAGAACTAGCAGGGGTTTGACGCCCCAAACTAGTTGCAACTGTCGTGCCACATCGACATGAGGGGTAACGGCCAAAATGGGGGTATGAGGCCGAAATTTAGAAACGTTGCGAGCTGTGGCTCCCGTTTTGGTCAGCGTCATAATCGCAGAGGCATTTAGCTGTTCGGCAATGCGAGCGACTGCTTGGCTAATCGCATTGGGGATCGATCGCCCGTCACTGTCGAGGTTGCGACGAATCTGCTCTTGCTCGGTACGAATCGCAATCCGGGCCATCGTTGCCACCGCTTCAATAGCATACTTACCAACTGCGGTTTCGTTCGACAGCATAACGGCATCTGTACCATCCAGAATGGCGTTGGCTACGTCCGAAATCTCAGCGCGAGTGGGACGTGGATTGTTCACCATGCTGTCTAGCATCTGGGTAGCGGTGATTACTGGAATGCCCAACCGATTCGCTGTGGCAATCAGCCGCTTTTGCAAAATGGGGACATCTTCGGCAGGTAGCTCTACGCCTAAATCACCCCGCGCCACCATCACGCCATCACAGAGGCAAAGAACATCTTCCATCTGCTCAATGGCTTCGTGCTTCTCAATCTTGGCGATTACCGGGACTTGCTTGCCTGCGTTGGAAATTAATTCTTTGATTTCCAACACATCCTGAGGATTCCGGACAAAACTGAGGGCGATCCAATCAACTCCTTGATCAAGCCCAAACATCAAATCTTTACGGTCTTTATCGGTCAATGCCTTGATCGACAGATAAACTCCTGGAAAATTAACGCCTTTGTTGTTAGAAAGGACGCCACCGACTACAACTTCGCAATGCAATTCTTTGCGATCGCGGTCTACTTTCTCGACTCGCATTTCCACTTTGCCGTCGTCGAGCAGAATAGTGGCACCTTCAGGCACTTCCTCGGCTAGTGGCTCGTACGTCACAGAGCTGATTTCATGGGTGCCAGGAACAGCGTGACTAGTCAATGTGAAGCGATCGCCGCGCTTAAGAGTAATAGAACCGTCTTCAAAGCGGCCTAAACGAATTTTGGGTCCTTGGAGATCTTGCAAAATTCCGACAGGTTGATTCAGCTCAAAAGAAATCTGCCGAATCAGCCGAATGCTGCGTTGATGATCTTCATGCGTCCCATGAGAAAAGTTAAGACGCAGAGTGGTTGCACCCGCTTCAATCAGGGCGCGTAGAACTTCTGGGCTACTAGTGGCGGGGCCAATCGTTGCGACGATTTTTGTCCGACGCGGAGAGTTACGCAGTTGCATGGATTCCAAGAAGGTAAAAATAGACTGAAGGAGACCCTACCGCTGATGTCCTCAGGATACTGGCTTAGCGGTGACTTGCTGCACTTTCCAGCCTAGGCATGGAATGAAATCCCGAAGTGAGGTGCAACAAGAAAATAACTCTAAACTATCAATAGTCGCATGCGTTGATAGCAGAGAGTTAACGGTTGAGAAAAATGCTGTTGCCTCTTGGCAAGGCGGCAACAGGGATACTACCACGTTTGGCTAGTCCCTTTTGCAAAAACCTGCAAGGGCAAGCGACAGAATCTTTAGGTGCCTTCAGTCTCTAGGGTGGGTTCCATCAGGTTTAGTAGGTTAGTTGTTCGGTGCGCTAAAACTATTAATTTGCAAAACCTACCCTGTTTTAATTTTTACCTAACGAAAATTGGCTGGATTGAGGCGAAGATTGTTGCGAGTAGACATACCTTGACCTAGCTTGCTGCCTGTTCCACCATCAGCGGGATCAAGGAAGGGCCGCAAGTTGATGTTGCTAGAGCGCTCCTGCCGCCCGCCTAGAAGCGAGACACCTAAGTTAACCAATTCGTCCAGCTTTTCACCTCCTCGGCTACTGCCACCTATAGAACTATTGCCTACACGGCTGCTACCTACAAACGTGTTAGCTGCTTGAGTTTGTTGGCCGCTGTCAGCAATTGTCAAGTTTTGGAAGACGCGATCGCGAGTCGTCAGCGGGTCTTGATTCGGCGGGACTGTCAGAACGATGCGACAAGTTGAATTTTTCTCGGTGGTAACACAAACTGTGTTGTAGTTATTTTCCACCGCTGTTCGCATTTCCTGTAGGCCATCAGGACGGTAGAGTTCTAAACGGCGACTGATTTCTTGACAACGAGCTTGAGGAGTCCAACCACCGCCTAGTTGGCTGGGTGTAGCCCAGGGATAGGATTCGCTAGGACGGCTCTCTGGGTGATAAACCACCGTGTACTGGCCGTTGAGCATTTCACAAGTAAAGCGGGGTCTATTTGCCACTCTAGTTTGAGTAGAGCCGCTACTTGGGTTTGTCGTAGGTTTTGTCGTAGGTGTAGACTCCGAATTTTCAGGCTCTGTTTGTACTTGAATATCCTCTGATGCTGATCCGGAACTGATAGGTGTGGCAGCGATCGCGCTACTAGCCATACCTGCAAGCAAACCACCACCCAAGAGCACCGCAACTCCTGTAGCCACACTTGTAGCCTTAAAAGTGACAAACGTTAGCTTGAAACGACCTTGAGCATCACCTTGCGATTGTAATAACACCATAACCAAAGCCTCTTCAGAGTGAATGACAACTCATCACCGCAACACCACCCCTGATGTAACAAAGCCCTGATGCACCTGATACGATAGAGCACTCCTACAACCCTGATAACCTTCAGACCTAGCATTTACATCGGAAGATCCGCCAACCTAGGAGGGTGATTTCACCGAGTCTTCATTGAAGTTGGGTTTCTGCTGAAGTGTTTAAAGCTGAGGTTGTCAGGCAACGTCCGTGAACTTCTGAGGTTAAACTGCTCTTGTCACTCTAAAATTGGCTCAAATTATTTAATTTGACGCTACTGTTAGCGCAGCTCTGATTAGATGAGCTAGTTTCACAAAACTTTATTATTCAGCATTCGTATCGTATACTACGCGAGGATGACCAACAAGGAGTATTGATAACGATGTCGGAGGCAGTAAAGCCCCTGACAGTGCCGAAGGAGTTAATGGGTCCTCCGGGTCAATTTAACCCGACGCTGCTAATGTTCCTGGCAGCGGTAGCCATAGAAATCCTATCGATACTGGGTTACTGGTGTTGGGAATGGCTTGACTGGTGCTGCTTTAGCATGACTGTCATTGCTCTACATATGGTGGGGACGGTGATTCATGATGCATCCCACAATGTGGCACATCGCAATCGCATCATCAATGCCGTCATGGGACATGGTAGTGCCTTAATGCTGGGTTTTTCTTTCCCAGTCTTTACGCGCGTGCACATGCAGCACCATGCCAATGTGAATGATCCAGACAATGACCCCGATCACTTTGTTTCGACCGGGGGGCCGCTCTGGTTTATTGCGGCTCGTTTCATGTACCACGAAATTTTCTTTTTCCGCCGTCGGTTATGGCGGAAGTCCGAGTTATTGGAGTGGTTTCTCGCTCGCCTAGCCGTCGGTGCTCTAATTTACACAGCCTGCCAGCACGACTTTCTGGGCTACATTTTCAATTTTTGGTTTGTGCCTCTGGCAGTTGTAGGCTTAGCTCTGGGCCTATTCTTTGACTATTTGCCCCACCGACCTTTTCAGGAGCGCGATCGTTGGAAGAACGCTAGAGTCTATCCCAACCGGATTCTGAACCTGCTGATTATGGGTCAGAACTACCATCTGATCCATCATCTGTGGCCTTCTATTCCCTGGTACAACTATCAGCCGGCTTACTATGCCACTCAGCCTTTGTTAGACGCTAAGGGTTGCCACCAATCACTGGGTTTATCAGAGACTAAAGACTTTTGGCACTTTGTGTACGATGTCTTCCTAGGCATTCGTTTTCATCGCCCGCGATCGCTGGAGTCTTCAGAGGTAAACACTCCTATAAGCCAAGCTAGCCCAGCCAACAGTAGCTTAGAGGTAGCTCAGGGCTTGGAAGTTCACAGTTGACCAGTCCAGTTAAACCCGGCTTAAACCACTAAAAAAGGGAGCAAGACTTAACTCTGCTCCCTTTTTTAGTGATTAAACTTAGTTAACGATGAGACTTAACGACGGGCGATGCCAAGCCTGTTTGAGCCAAGATCCAATCGGGTCTTAAGCTTTTGGCTTGACGCAGATAGGGATGATAGATTTCGACGTGCGGATTCGGAGTGTTGAAATGAATCAGGAAGCGAATGCAACGCTCCAAACTGCCTTCAACGTGCATTTGTTGCACATCTAGCAAAGGGACATTCTGCCAACGGGGACGATCACGCGCTACTGAAGCCGGAAAGATGGCGTCCAAGTCGCGGGTAACTGAGAACGTCGCACTGATAATTTCTTCTGGATCGAGTTGATTATGAGCTTCTAGCTCATCTAACAGCTCAGCGACTGCTTCTCGAATTGCCTCAGCCGTATTTTCTGAGGCAGTTGTTGCACCACGAATTGCCCGAACTCTCCATTCCACGCCATCATCCTCCGTCATGTGATTAAACCAAGGTTCATCAAGTTGAATTTTTATGGCTCAGATTATCTAACCTGAGCGATCGCAACGATAACTGAAAATCTTGACAATGCGAGCCAATGTTAACAAAATCTAGGATTTTCAAGGCGTTAAATTGTCAATTTTGGGCGATTTGTCGGTTAGGGTCGGTAAAGCCACAGAGGTAGACCACTGGTAGACAATTCAAACTCCATCCAATCAAGACCAGCCCTGACTCCTGAGCGAGTTTGACTCGTACTAGGAACAACACGACTCCAGAAGGGCTTGCGTTCTTCCAAGTTGTAGCAACGAGTTTTTTCTGGATCAAGACCTGCAAGCTCCGCTGCCCAACGACGAGCATCTTCTTCGGTTCCTAGGCGATCTACAAGCCCTAGTTCTTGGGCTTGCTCACCTGTGAAAACTCTCCCATCCGCAAAGCTTTTAACTGTATCCACCGCCAGCTTACGGGCGTCAGCCACAGTCTGTACAAACTGTAGGTAGCTTGTGTCAATCAACGATTGCAAAATGTGAGCTTCTGGCTCTGTCAGCTCTCGGTCAAAAGCCAAAATATCTTTGTAGGGACCAGATTTAATTACTTTGAAGGAAACGCCTACTTTTTCTAGAAGACGTTCTAAGTTATTGCCCCGGAGAATTACCCCAATGCTGCCAGTGATGGTACCCGGATTGGCGACAATGTAATTTGCGCCCATGCCGATATAAACGCCACCTGATGCAGAAATATTGCCGAAGCTGGCAACAATTTTGATTTTTTCGCTCAGGCGTTTGAGCGCACTGTAGATTTCTTGGGAGTCTCCGACAGTGCCACCAGGGCTATCAATTCGTAGGAGCAGAGCGGGAAATTCTCTTTCTTCTACGGTTTTGAGAGCTTCTAAAACTCGCTTGCGTGTCGCTCCTGCGATCGCTCCTGAGACTTCAATGCGAGCAATTTGTTTTCGAGACCGAGGCTTGAAAGGCCAAATCATGAGTAATTGAGAACCAGTACGAAATGATGTCAGTCAATTTTGAGGCAGAGACCGACTCAGACTGGAATGACAGCCCAAGTTTTCAGCTTTCCTCAAGCAGCTGAAGCTGACCAGCAGGTTAAAAGTGTTGCACTGTTAGCTGGAGTGGTCTGACTCCTAGTGTGCCTTAATTCTTAGACGATTGGATTGAAAGTATTGGGGTTGCTACTGCTAGGGCACTAGGATTCTGCTGGATCCAGAAACCTGATCTGTTGCTCAGAATCAGCCGTTTGCTCAAACTTCGGTACCGCAGTAGTAAAACGAGTATGTTTAAATAAGTTACTTAACATAAATATATAACTCAGTACAATTGATTAAAGCTGTACTTCAAGCTGTAGCTCAGTTTTCTCAATCACTCAGCATCCTAGATGAGATTAGGATGCGGGCCTAAGGTTTAGTATTTGGCACCGCCCAGTCCTTCCCGGAGTTATTGCATGCACCTAAGACCCTCTGAATCAAAGTTACCCGTAGCACCACTCCTCTTGATTGCGCCCTTTTTTCTCTGGGGCACGGCGATGGTAGCGATGAAAGGAGTCATTCCGCAGACTGCCCCTATGTTTTTAGCAGGGGTGCGCTTGGTGCCTGCGGGGATGATGATTTTAGTGGTTGCAGCGATGATGCAACGACCGCAACCACGGGGTTGGGCGGCTTGGCTCGGAATTCTGAGTTTTGCCTTGGTGGATGGAGCTTTATTTCAAGGCTTTTTAGCAGAAGGATTGACTCGTACCACTGCCGGTTTAGGGTCAGTCATGATTGACTCTCAACCTTTAGCTGTGTCTCTGCTGGCCTGTTGGCTGTTTGGCGAACACATTGGCTTGTGGGGTTGGCTCGGTTTAGGCTTAGGCGTGCTGGGTATTAGCTTGCTAGGGCTACCCGATGAATGGATTTGGGGATTACTGCAAGGGCATTTTGCGATCGCTTCCTTCCCTTCAGCCCCAGAACTACTACAGCAACTGTTCCAGAATGGCGAATGGTTGATGCTTTTAGCGGCTCTGTCTATGGCCGTAGGCACCGTCATGGCTCGCTTAGTCTTTCGCTATGCTGATCCGGTCACAGCCACTGGGTGGCATATGATATTGGGAGGTCTGCCACTTTTTGCGTTTTCATCGCTGTGGGAGTCTGAGCAGTGGGTGCATCTCGACTTTTCTGGGTGGATGGCATTGAGCTACTCCACTGTCTTTGGTAGTGCGATCGCTTATGGCTTGTTCTTTTACTTTGCCTCTAGCGGTAGCCTAACCAGCTTGAGCGCTTTGACATTTCTGACACCTGTGTTTGCCCTACTGTTTGGTAATTTATTCCTAGCAGAAGTCCTCAGCCCTTTGCAGTGGTTTGGGGTTGGTCTGACCTTGGTTAGCATTTATCTGATCAATCAGCGTGAGGCGATCGCCCGGAAGCTTCAGGGTGCTACTGCATCAGAATCGATGTCCCTACTTGAGGAAACTGCCGCTCCAACTGTAGAACTATTACCGCAATCTGGCGGTATTATCAGCGATGTTACGAGGGTGCCTCTGCAAATTACCGACGCGGAATCTAAAATTTTGCAGCAATAGTGCGACTAACCCAGGTTATTTATAGATCATGTCCTGTTTTTAGAAGGCTTTTTGATTCCGTAAAACTAAGGAATCTTTTGAAGGCCCATGAGAGTCAAAGCCGCTATGTTAATTTGCCACAATCGCACTCTCGCCGCTTGCCCTGGTTGTAGTCTTTAAGCCTTGGGTTTATTTATGACGCTCTACCGCTCCACTTTACTCCTGCTTACCTGTGTCACTTTCTTCGGTGTCATCCCTGAGCCAGCAAGGAGTTACACGGGAGTCCGCTCTAGGGCATCTGCACCTGAGGCTCTTGGCCCTCTCTTACTCGCCAGCTCACTTAACTTAGCCCAATCCCCACCTATCGAGGGTGCTTCAGCCAGTGCATCCACAACTGCTAGCTCGTCGCCTAGCAGCATTACGCCTGGCACAACGCTGCAACCTGGTGCTCAAGGACCAGCGGTGAAACAGTTGCAAACCACCCTGAAGCTTTTAGGCTACTTTGATGGCGCTGCCGATGGAACTTACAGCCCGAGTACTGAGACTGCTGTTTTAAATTTTCAAAAAGCGATTGGTCTCAGTCCAGATGGGGTTGCAGGTCCAAGCACGCTCTCTCGCCTACAAGAGTTACAGAGCGCTAAAACTGAGGCTCCGAAAACAACTCCAACCCCCGCTCAAGAGGCTAAATCTGCTGGACCGCAACGGAGTTGGTTAGGTTGGTTGGTGGGTGTAATCGCGATCGCAGCCATTGGAACTGGAATTTTATATTCACTGCTAAGGGCGAGCGGCCAGTCGAAACAACCAAAGACTTTAGCAGGTCGTGATTCTTCCCCTCCTAACTTACCTGGAGCAGACACTAATCCTGTAGAGCCGTCAGTTTCTAGTCCTCATACTCCTGCCCTAGAGGTGAGCAGCAATGGCCACAGTGTTCCGGCGATCGCGGTTGATGGCAAGCAGTCCGAGGCATCTAGTGAAACCTCTAATTCTGAGTCGTTACCTGTCCGAGAAACCACACGACTAGCCAAAATCAATATTGTCGAGGAACTAGTTAAGGATCTACGCAGCCCAGATCCTGCTAAGCGGCGGAAGGCCATTTGGGAACTGGGGCAGCGGGGCGATACTCAGGCGGTACAGCCGTTAGTCGACTTAATGATTGACTCTGACTCTAAGCAACGCAGCTTAATTTTGGCTTCCTTGTCGGAGATTGGCGTACGGACCCTGAAGCCGATGAATCGAGCTTTAGCGATTTCCTTGCAAGATGAAAATCCAGAAGTACGGAAAAATGCGATCCGCGACATCACCCGGATTTATGATCTGGTCGGCCAGATTAGCCAACTACTGCGTCATGCGACAGAAGATCCGGATGCAGAAGTGCAAGAGACAGCACGTTGGGCACTCAATCAAGTGAACCGGATTAAGACGATTGCGAATGTGGAGAACGTCCCAGCGCTGAAAAATTCTGTGAGCCCACCGGAAAGCTTACCTGAGAGTCTCTCCGATCCATAAAAGCTCTCTTGATGATCTGGTTGGCCAGGATTAATTTGTTCTTCTCATCAATACTCAATGGGTGTAATTACTTCCCTAGATAGTCCACTCAAACTTTTGTTTGTTTCTACTTCCGTGGGGCCTTTAGGGTCTGGTTTAGGCGGTGGGGTTGAGCTAACGTTGCACAACATTGCTCAAGAACTGATGAGCCGGGGCCACTCGTTGCAGATTCTTGCCCCTACAGGTTCTTGCTTGCGGACGCTGCCGATCATTGAAATTGCCGGAGAGTTGCAGACCACTGCTCAAACTCAGTTGAGAACTGACCCCATCGTGATGCCAGGTGCAGCGGTGCTGGCCAATATGTGGGATTATGCTCGTCGAGTTGCGCCAGATTACGACTTGTTGGTGAATTTTGCCTACGATTGGCTGCCCTTTTACTTAACTCCGTTTTTTCCACGTCCGATCGCGCATTTGGTGAGTATGGGTTCGCTTACTGATGCGATGGACCAAATTATTGAACAAGTAGCAAGGCAATTTCCTCGCACGATCGGAGTACACAGCCAAGCTCAAGCGGCCACGTTTTCCTTTGCAAGCCACTGTCGTTGTTTGGGTAATGGATTTGATTTGTCTCTGTATCAATTCTGTGGAGAACCCCAGCCTTGGCTAGGGTGGGTTGGGCGAATTGCTCCCGAAAAAGGTTTGGAAGATGCGATCGCGGCGGCTCAAGAGACAGGCATGCTGCTGAAGATTTTGGGTGCGATGCAAGATTCTACTTATTGGCAACAACTTTGCCAAAGCTATCCCCATGCTCCAGTTGAGTACTTAGGATTTCTCCCAACCATTGAGTTGCAGCAGGTTTTACGGCAGTGCCGCGCTTTGCTAGTTACACCCCGCTGGGTAGAGGCATTTGGCAATGTGGCGATCGAGGCTTTAGCCTGTGGTGTTCCGGTGATTGCCTATCGACGGGGTGGGCCAGCGGAAATAGTCAAAGATGGCAAGACGGGTTGGCTAGTAGAACCAGATAGTGTGCCTGGTTTAGTGGCGGCGATCGCCAAAATTGACCAAATCGATCGGGCGACCTGTCGCCAACAAGCTGAGGCGGAGTTTTCACAAGCGGCAATGGGCGATCGCATGGAAGAATGGTTTGCAGACATTCTGGGAATAACACTGAGGCCAGCATGAACTGCCAACTTCCACCTTTCCTCAAACCGGGCGATCGCTTGCGGGTGATTGCCCCTAGCGGCACCTTGCGAGAATTGAATGCCTTTCAGCAAGGGCTAGAAATTTGGCGATCGCGTGGCTATGAGGTAGAACTTACCCCTGGTTTTGACGCTCGGTGGGGATATTTGGCAGGAGATGATCGTAACCGTCGTCAGCAGTTAGAAACCGCGCTGAAAGATCCGGATTGTAAAGGAATTCTCTGCGCCAGAGGGGGGTATGGGGGGGCGCGCCTATTAGAAGATTGGCATTGGCCACCAACGCCACCTAAATGGCTGATTGGCTTCTCCGACATCACTAGCTTGCTCTGGAGCCTAAGCCAACAAGAAGTTTCTGGAGTTCATGGCCCTTTACTGACGACGCTGGCTGCTGAACCAGATTGGTCTATTGAGCGTTTGTTTAGCTGGGTGGAAGGACGTAATTCTCTCGCTCCTCTACAAGGCCAAGGTTGGGGAGGAGGACAAGCTAGGGGCATTCTGCTGCCTGCCAATTTGACGGTTGCAACTCACTTGCTGCATACACCGCACCAACCGCAGTTGGCAGGTGTCATCTTAGCCTTCGAGGATGTTTCGGAAGCGCCCTACCGGATTGATCGGATGCTGACGCAATGGCGCTTAAGTGGGGCGTTTCAAGCAGTACGGGCGATCGCATTGGGGCGCTTTAGCCAGTGCCAACCCCCTGCTAATGTGCCTAGCTTTAGCGTCGAAGAGGTGTTGCACGATCGCCTCAGCGACCTTAACATTCCCATTGTTTCTGACCTGCCCTTTGGTCACGATGGCCCCAATGCTGCATTGCCAGTCGGTAGACTCGTCACCCTGGACGGTGATCAAGGACAGTTAAAGTTTGAGTAAAGTTAGGGTTTGAGTAAAGACCGAGGCTAGCTGGATCGTCTAGAAGCTGGACATTAAGTGATTAACCACTCCAGTTTGCTGAGTGTCGCTTTGTTGTTTAAGGGTGCTGCGGGCTTGACTTAGCACTACCTTGGCTTCCATAAACTTGCCCTGCTGAATCAACACTTGGCTCCAGCCTAGGTAAGGAGCGGCTAATTGCGGATCGGCTTCAATCGCTTGACCAAAGGCAGCGACCGCTTCGGAATTTTTGCCCTGTTTTGCTAGTAAAGCTCCTTTGGCTGTGTAGGCTTCAGCGTAGTTCGGCTTGGTCTCAATGGCTTGCTCAAAAGCTGCTAGAGCTTCTGGCAATTGACCTGCGGCTCGTAACGAAAAGCCCTGCTCTAGCAGATCAGCTGCTTGAAGTTTGCTGGCAGGCGCTTTGTTGGCAATCCCAAAGCCGTAGGCAGAGGCGGCGATCGCTGCGGTTAAACCAATGGCGATCGGAAACTTAAACCACCATGAATTAGAAACTGGCATTGCTTTTACTCAGTGTTTTTGCGCTTATTTATGTTAAAAAAATTACTTAAGATGCCCCTTGGCCGTAATTTGACTCTATCAAAGCCAGAAACACTGAAGAGACCCGAGAACCAATCTTTTTGGAGTCTTTATAGACAGAGGAGTAAAAGCATTAAAAGCATCAAGGAAGTGTAATCTAACCAAGATTCGGCCTCTGTACACTGAGCTGATAGGTTATCTATAACCCGGTTTTGGCACTGGGCAAATCCAAGACCCGCTTTCGCGAAATAGTTGGATTAACGAATCGAAAATTGTTGTAAACCTACAGGTAACAAAAAACCTGCCTGATACTAGAACCAGACAGGCCATTGAATAGTTAACGAATCGATTAACGAGTTCTATTCGGCGGTTTCGGTTTGCTCGGATAAACGTTGCAGCGAGATCCTAGCCGACTCGGAAACGTGAGGATGGCTGTCTTTCTCTAGAAACTTCAAAGCTGAGACACTTTTAGGACTTGGGAGATGACCTAACGCTTCAGCGAGGCGTTGGCGAACTAGCCAGTCTTCGGATTGAGCAAACCGCAGAATCTTGTCTACTGCCTCTACGGCTTTAATTTCACCTAGGGCCGCGATCGCCGCTTGTTGCACCACAATCTCATAGCTATCTAGCGCCTGAACCAACACATCATAAGCTCGGTGATCCTTCAAGTTGCCTAAAGAGACCGCTGCACTAAAGCGCACGAGCCAATCTGTATCTTCATAAAAAGCTCGAGACAACGGCTCCAACGCTCGAGGATCGGCTAAATAACCTAAGGCTCCAGCCGCATCAGCCCGAATGCCATAATCTGGGTCGTTCTCTAGCAGGCGGATCAAGATGGGGTAGCACTCTTCGGTAGGTTTGATGCCTAAGGCAAACACGGCCATTGAGCGGATTTGTAAGTTTTCATCGTCCAGGACTTTTTTAATCAGGGGTACTGCCTCAGCCGCTGAAACTCCCCGCAAAGAAGCCAAAGCCAACATGCGATCGCGTGAGTTTTCGCTTTCTAGCTGGCTGGCAATTTGTTCTAGATGAGAATGAGTCATATACTTTAATCTTGCTATATTACAAATTTTTACACTTTATCCCTTGCTTAAGGGAGTGTTGATTTCACTCCATCCAGTTAAACAAAAGTAGAAAATGCTGAAAAGCTTCTGAGGTAGTAGTTCGCAGAAACTTTAGAGGCCAACCATGACAATATTATCCGTATTAAGTTTTATAAAAAATATAAAAAATTGACTATAAAAACTTAAAAATTTCTTCAGTAATCAAAAAACTTGAGGCCACTAATAAAGATTGCCTCGCTTTTCCCAACTGCTGGAATTGGAAAGGCGAGGCAACGACATGAGCGGAGAGGGAACCAATATCGCTAGGGTCTTTGAGTCGCGATCGCTAAACGTGCTCCCGGAACGCGACGCAAGCGATCCATCACCTGCACAACTTGGCCATGCCTGACGTTTTCGTCTGCGTTCAAAACTACGATCGACTCTTGGCCAGAGGGAATCAGGTTGCGTACCCCTACCTCTAAAGCATCTAACGGAATCGCTTGGCGGTTGAGGGCAATTTGGCCTTGCGGGTCAATCGTGATTGTGATGCGAGTTGAGCTTTGGGACTGAGCAGTTGCCGCTTTGGGAAGATTGACAGGTAATCCTTGAGAACTGGTCAGATAAAGCGATGAGAGGATGAAAAAGGTCAAAATGGCGAAGATCACATCGATCATCGGCACGATGTTAATCTGTGGCGGCACATCCGGTTCAGAGGGTAGACGCATCAGTTCCTCTCGCTGGTAACGACGTTAGAGCCATTGTAGCGGTGCTACCGCGGTCTACGAGGCTTCGACTGCATCCGGGACTGCCTCTACAGTATGTCGGGGTTGGCCTGGTAAGGCGGCGATCATCGCATCTAACACTTTGGCCACTGGAATAATTTCTAGATCAATATCAGGAACGGTTTGCCCTTTAGGAATGATGGCGCGTTTGAATCCCAGTTTGGCGGCTTCCTTCAGGCGCAGCTCAATCTGCGAGACTGGGCGAATTTGCCCGCCTAAGCCTACTTCCCCAATTAAGACAGTTTTGGCATCGACGACGCGATCGCGGAAACTGGCAGCGACGGCAACAGCTACACCCAAATCAGCCGCAGGCTCGCCGACATTGAGGCCACCCGACGAAGCGACGTATGCATCTAGTTTAGAGAGGGGAATGCCAACTCGCTTCTCTAAAACTGCCAAAATTTGCAACAAGCGGTTGTACTCAATGCCTGTGGTGGAGCGGCGAGGAGAGCTATAGCTGGTGGGACTAACCAACGCTTGGAGTTCTACGACGATGGGGCGGGTGCCTTCGCAAGCCACAATCGTAGCGGTGCCAGGCGCAACCTCTTCTCGATTGCCTAAAAACAGCTCGGATGGATTGGAAACTTCTGCTAATCCCCGATCGGCCATTTCAAAGACACCTAGCTCATGAGTTGCCCCAAAGCGGTTTTTTACCGAGCGCAATAGGCGGTGGCTAGCAAAGCGATCGCCCTCAAAATACAGCACCGTATCAACTAAGTGCTCCAATACCTTAGGCCCCGCGATCGCCCCCTCTTTCGTGACGTGCCCCACAATAAACAGCGTAATGTGCTCGCGCTTAGCCACATGCATCAAAGCTGAGGTGCATTCGCGCACTTGCGATACGGACCCCGGAGCAGAGCCTAGAGCTGAATAGTAGAGCGCTTGAATGCTATCAATCACTGCCACTGTCGGTTTTAAGGATTCCAACTCTGCCAGAACGGTTTCTAGATCTGTTTCTGGCAAAACATATAAGTTTGGCCCCGGATCTCCCGTCGCTGCGGCAGCTTCTTCCGCTGAACGTTGCTGCAACTGCACAGGGGGCTGCTTGCCAATGCCTAATCGGTGCGATCGCAGCTTCACTTGCTGCCCAGACTCCTCTGCACAAACATAGAGCACTCGATGCTGAGAACCGAGCTGATTAGCGACCTGTAGTAACAAGGTGGATTTACCAATCCCTGGATCTCCGCCAATTAAGACCAAAGAACCAGGTACAATCCCGCCCCCTAACACGCGATCTAACTCTGTATAGCCAGAAGAAACACGCGCTTGCGGATGATCAGAAATTTGCTCAAAGGTGAGGGATGAGCGAGCCTGCACAGATGTAGTTGAAGAGGCACGTTTTTTACCATTGAGGCGAGCGGTAGCAGTCAAACCAATCGGAGTGGCAGCAGCAGGGTTAGATTTAACGACCTGCTCTTCTAAAGAGTTCCAAGCATGACACGATGGGCACTTCCCAAAATACTGCGGGGATTCGGCAGCACATTGGTTGCAAACATAGTGGGATCGAGTTTTGGGCATTACTTAACTATTCTTAAATACTCTCAAAGACGGATTAATTGTTAAGAAAAACCGAAAGGCAATAATGATGAGAGTTTCAGCGGCATTCAACCGTCTAAATAGGGTACTATCTTAATGATAAAGTACTAAAAATTAACTATCAGAAATCCTACTTACAGGAGCGTTGGATAAGTTGGAAAATCACAAAGAAAAGATACTAGTAGTTGATGACGAAGCCAGTATCCGCCGCATCTTAGAAACTCGGCTTTCGATGATTGGCTATGATGTCGTCACCGCTGCTGATGGTGAAGAAGCTTTAGACACATTTCGCAATGCTTCACCTGATCTGGTTGTTTTAGATGTAATGATGCCGAAGCTAGATGGCTACGGTGTATGTCAGGAGCTTCGTAAGGAGTCCGATGTGCCGATCATTATGCTAACAGCCTTAGGTGATGTCGCCGATCGCATTACTGGGCTAGAGCTGGGTGCGGATGATTATGTGGTGAAGCCCTTTTCACCCAAAGAGTTAGAAGCTCGAATCCGCTCGGTGCTGCGTCGGGTAGAGAAGACGGGCACTTCAGGGATTCCTAGCTCTGGCGTGATCCACGTCAATGCTCTGCGCATCGATACCAACAAGCGCCAAGTTTACAAAGGTGACGAGCGGATTCGGCTGACTGGGATGGAATTCAGTCTTTTAGAACTACTGGTGAGTCGTTCTGGAGAACCCTTCTCTCGTTCAGAAATTTTGCAGGAAGTTTGGGGCTACACACCTGAGCGCCACGTAGATACCAGGGTTGTAGATGTTCACATTTCTCGCCTGCGGGCCAAGTTGGAAGATGATCCCAGCAATCCTGAATTGATCCTGACTGCACGCGGCACTGGCTATCTATTCCAGCGGATTGTTGAGCCTGGTGCAGATGAGTAAGGCTCAGTTCATCGCTGTTGATCAGATCTAACTACGCCCGCTTACTTTTCTACTCTTTCCTGCTGCATCGGTTTGACTCACTGTGGCTGGTTGGATGCGTACCAACTACTTTTCGGCTAGGCTCCAAGCAAGGGCTTAGCCGCCTGGTAAAGCAGTAGACGCGATCGCTCAGCCTTGACAGCTACAGCTTGAGTGGCATAATTTTGGCGAATCTTTGCACTTCCGCAAAATTTGTTGAAGTGACTGAGTAGACTGTTAGTAATTGAAGATGGCGTAGAAGCCATCTGATAAAATTTGTAAGGTTTCTATAACTTTGATCAATGGGACCAACTCGGGCACGGATCGCAATCGATGCTATGGGCGGGGACCACGCCCCTGCTGAAATAGTCGCTGGAGCGCTGCGAGCGCAAGAAGAACTCGGTATTGAAGCTTTGCTAGTAGGTGACCCTGACCAAATTCAGGCTTACCTCAAGCAACATAATAGCTCTGCTCATCTGGAAATCATTCCATCCGAAGGCACAATCGAGATGAATGAGGAGCCATTGGGTGCCCTAAAGCGGAAGCCTAAGGCATCTATTAATGTGGCAATGGATTTGGTTAAGCAGAAGCGAGCTGACGCAGTGGTTTCTGCGGGGCACTCAGGGGCAGCAATGGCGGCAGCATTACTGCGCTTGGGGCGGTTGCGTGGCATTGATCGACCTGCGATCGGAGCTGTGTTGCCAACCCTAGTGGCTGGAAAACCAGTGCTGATTCTAGATGTTGGTGCCAATGTCGACTGTCGCCCGAAGTTTTTAGAGCAGTTTGCCCAGATGGGCACTATCTACAGCCAGTATGTTCTGGGTGTTTCAACTCCCAAAGTTGGCTTGCTCAATATTGGTGAAGAACCTTGCAAGGGCAATGACCAAGCTGTTCGCACCCATCAAATGTTGCAAGACAACCCCAAAATTCCCTTTGTCGGCAATGCTGAGGGCCGCGATGTTCTATCAGGTCAGTTTGATGTGATCGTCTGCGATGGCTTTGTCGGTAACATTCTGCTGAAATTTGCTGAGGCAGTGGGTGAAGTTGCTTTGCAAATTCTGCGAGAGGAATTGCCGCAAGGTCTGAATGGCAAGTTGGGTGTCACGCTATTAAAGCCGAATCTTAAGCGCATTAAGCAGCGGATGGACCACGCAGAGCATGGGGGCGGTCTGCTTCTGGGTGTAGATGGTGTTTGCATTATCAGTCATGGTAGCTCTCAAGCGCCTTCTATCTTTAATGCGGTGCGACTAGCGAAGGAAGCTGTTGATCATCAAGTTTTAGATCGGATTCAGTCGTGTTATGGAAGAAAGACTGCCCCTGCAAGTGAGGGAGAGTAGTCGTGTTGCCATCTGGAATTGCGATTACTGGGAGTGGGTCAGCTGCTCCCAAAACTGTTTTAGATAATGCAGGGTTGAGCCAGGTCGTAGAAACCTCAGATGAGTGGATTGCCACTCGGACGGGAATTCGGGAACGAAAACTGGCTAGCCCCCAAGTTTCTCTGGCTGCGATCGCGACTGAGGCGGCTCAAAACGCGATCGCCATGGCAGGAATTACAACGGCTGACCTCGACCTGATCATTCTGGCGACTTCGACTCCAGACGACTTATTTGGCACCGCTAGCAAAATTCAAGCGGAACTGGGCGCTACCAAAGCAGTCGCTTTTGATTTGACTGCGGCTTGCTCTGGTTTCGTGTTTGGCTTGGTGACTGCGGCCCAATTTATTCGTACTGGCGTTTACAAAAACGTCTTGTTGATTGGGGCAGATATGTTGTCCCGCTGGGTCGATTGGTCCGATCGCCGCACTTGTGTGCTGTTTGGGGATGGCGCAGGTGCGGTAGTCATCCAAGCCAATGAGAGCGATCGCCTGCTGGGATTTGAAATTTGCAGCGATGGCACCCAGAATAGTTCACTCAATTTGAGTTACCAACCTCGGCCTCAAGAACTCCTGCCTGGGGTGACAGTGGGTCTAGGCTCCTATCAACCCGTGACCATGAACGGGCAGGAAGTGTACCGCTTTGCGGTCAAGCGAGTTCCAGAAGTCATCGAAAAAGCCCTCTACCGAGCAGAACTCAGCGTTGATCGAATTGACTGGTTGCTATTGCATCAGGCGAATCAACGCATTCTCGATGCCGTGTCCCAACGGCTAAAGGTGCCTGCTGAGAAAGTGATTAGCAACTTGGCTCGGTACGGGAATACTTCTGCTGCTTCTATTCCCATTGCCCTAGATGAAGTAGTGCGGCAAGGTCAAATTAAACCTGGAGACGTAATTGCAGCTTCTGGCTTTGGGGCTGGGCTGACCTGGGGAGCGGCAATTTTCCAGTGGAGCCGATAAGTGATAAAGTTTGAATCTTGATCCGCTGATATCAACTAGACATGACAAAGACGGCATGGGTGTTTCCTGGACAGGGGTCTCAGGCAATTGGGATGGGGGTAGATCTGCTAGAGCTACCCGAAGCAAAAACCAAGTTTGAGCAAGCAGAACAGATCTTGGGTTGGTCGGTTTCGGCAGTCTGTCAAAGTGAAGAAGACAAGCTATCGCGCACCCTCTATACCCAGCCTTGTCTTTATGTTGTGGAAAGCATTTTAGTTGACTTGATGCAAGCGAGAGGTCAACAAGCTGATTTGGTGGCAGGGCATAGCTTAGGCGAGTATGTCGCACTTTACGCAGCTAAAGCTTTTGATTTTGAGTCTGGACTGCGCTTGGTGAAGCGTCGAGCCGAACTGATGGATAGTGCCTCTGATGGCATGATGGCGGCTGTGATCGGCTTCGATCGCGAGCAATTAGAACATCAAATTGCGCAAACTGCTGATGTGGTCTTAGCCAATGACAACAATGCAGGCCAAGTCGTGATTTCTGGCACTCCAGCTGGGGTTGAAGCCGTTCTATCTCAAATTAAAGCGAAACGCATGGTTCGCCTCAATGTGTCAGGCGCATTTCACTCGCCCTTGATGGCAGAGGCGGCGGCAGAATTCCAGCAAGTCTTAGAAACTGTGAGTTTTGCTGATGCTCAGATCCCAGTCTTGTCGAATGTAGAACCTACCCCAGCGATCGCGGCTACTGAACTCAAGCAGCGCTTAGTGCGACAAATGACCGGATCGGTACGTTGGCGAGAAATTTCTCTGCGTTTACCAGAAGAAGGAATTGGCCGAGTTGTAGAAATCGGACCCGGTAAAGTCCTAACTGGTTTAATTAAACGCACCGCTCCTGATTTAGCCCTAGAGAACGTCAGCACTGCTGCTGATCTCCCCAGCTAAGTGAGTAGCAAACCAACACTGATGGGCAAAAGCCGCGAACCTCGAATTAGCCTCTTCCTCTACCACCTATTCAAGTGGTCGGTGGTCAGCCCTATGCTGCATAGCTATTTCCGCGGACGAATTTATGGGGCAGAGCATGTACCCCACCAAGGGCCACTCGTGATCGTCAGCAATCATGCTAGCGACTTCGACCCGCCCATTGTGTCTTGCTGTGTCCGCCGACCCGTGGCTTACATGGCAAAAGAGGAACTATTTCAGGTGCCCGTGCTCAAGCAAGCGATTCGGCTCTACGGAGCTTACCCAGTCAAGCGAGGCTCAGCAGATCGGAGTGCCATTCGGGAGGCTATGGCTGCTTTAGATCAGGGCTGGGCCGCAGGTATTTTTCTGCAAGGCACGCGCACCGTGGACGGTCGTATCCCTAGTCCTAAACTGGGAGCAGCGTTGATTGCGGCTAAAACTCAAGCTCCATTACTGCCTGTAAGCTTATGGGGTACACAAGCCATTATCCGTAAAGGCTCAGCAACACCTCGACCTGTACCGTTGACAATTCGGATTGGACAGCCAATTCCACCGCCGCGATCGACAGAGCGAGAAGAACTAGAAGCTGTGACTCAGCAATGTGTTGAGGTGATTCATGCCATGCACGATTTAGGGCGATAAATCCCAATACCCTTTAGAGCAACGAACTACCACCAAAGAGAGTTTGCGAGTAGCTAAGGACACCATGAAAATAGGCATGGTTCTAAGCTTCCTCACCGAATAACACCTATCACAAACTCTTGGCTTGTTGCCTGTTGTAAATATGAATGAACGACCTGCCAGAGATTTCTGGGACCGACTGAATAATGTGGCACTCGTTCGCTTTTTATTACTATTTGCATCTGGCTGGGCTTTGGTACAGCTACTAGCGTATTTCGAGACTGTAATTGTCACATTTACCCTAGCAGCAGTTTTGGCATTGTTACTTAACTATCCAGTGCGGTGGTTACAACGGTTTTTGCCGCGCGGTTTAGCTATTGGTTTAGTGTTTATTTCTAGTTTGGTTCTGTTTAGTGGGCTGGCAGTAACGGTAGGTTTTACTTTAGCGTCTCAGGCTCAAGAGTTAGTTGACAGAATTTCGGAAGTCCTCAACTCTTTAATTCCCTTGACTGAACGCATTGAACGGTTTCTACGCGATCGCAATATTCCAATTCAGCTCAATGAGATTCAAAGACAGTTTCAAACCCAGTTCTTGTCGGAAGTTGGAACAAGTATTGGTTTGGGACTGGCGGCATTAGGCGTATTTTTTTCTAATTTTATTAATTTCATCCTAATTACAGTCGTTGCCTTTTTCATGTTGCTAGATGGCAGACGGCTTTGGCAATTGTTAATGAAACTGGTGCCTGTTCATCTGCGCTCTCGGTTCACGCTAGTTGTGCAACGTAAGTTCTTAGGTTTTTTTCGTGGGCAGTTTTTGCTCACTGTATTTCTGACCACCACTAGCTTTTTAGTGTTTTTAATTTTACAGGTTCCGTTTGCTTTGCTTTTAGCCATGATGGTCGGGATTCTGGATACGATTCCGGGGATCGGAGCGACCTTAGGCGTGGCGTTGGTTTCGCTAATTGTTTTGTCTCAGAGTGCCTGGTTGGCGCTACAAGTCTTAGTGGCTTCAGTTGTTTTGCAACAAGTTCAAGATAACTTTATTGCCCCACGAGTGATGCAAGAGTCACTCAATATCAATCCTGTGATCGTCTTTTTTGCATTGCTCGTAGGAGCAAGAGTGGCAGGTCTGTTAGGAATTTTTTTGGCGATTCCTATTGCTGCTGTCTTAGTGAGCTTATTTGAAATTGATGAAATGAAAGCGGAACCCGCTGAAAAAGTGTTACAGGAGCAAGTGCTCCAAGAAGACACGTTACAAGAAGACACGCTAAAATGAGCCGAGTTTAAGAGGTCGTGGTCAATGTCAGGTTTGGACAGTGTTAGAGCAGATTTAGCAGAGATGCTGGATGAGGCAGAGTGGAATTGGTTGATGCCTCATGCTCAGCGAGATGTGCTGCTGGTTGTGGCTCCAGGATTGAGCTTGTTAGATGTAGGAGTGGCGATCGCCAGTGATAATGTAGCCGAAGTGCAGAGCTGGATTCAGCAGAACTTATTGGCTAAACCAACTGCAACTCAATTATCTGACTGGAACAGCGACCAGGAGAAACGCTTTAGCGCCTTGATTGTGCGGCCCTATGTTTTAGTTCAAGAGCTATCTATCCCTTCTGATACTCCTGAGGTTAAGGGAAGTTATTAATCGCTGGCTCAGGGGCCTCAGATGTATTGAGGAGCTGGCTGAGACGCGAGCCTGTCCGACCTGTCGCAACCCAAAGTATGGCTCTAGCTCCATCCCGCACAGCTTTTTCCAACGATTCTGGCGATCGCCCAGAGGGGACAGATACCGGCTTAAAATCAATTCCCCGACTACCTAAAACAATTTCACCAATCACTTGGGCTCGGCGCATATGGTAGTCAGAGGTAATCAGGTAAACGCTGTCAATCCCTTCCGCCTTGAATTTATCGACCAAGGTTGTGAAGTTGGTGACAGTATCAACGGCTTCGCGATCGATAATTACGCGATTGGGTGCAATTCCTGCCTCAGCAAAGGCCCACTCTGTATATTCTGGATTGCTGCCACTTGAAATCCAGACTGATATTTGAGGATGTTCCCGCGCAAATTCAGCCGCAAATACTTCCCGCTCCGGAGCACCACCTAGGACTAGCACCGCTTGGGGCTGCCGGAAGTAACTTCTAATTTCTCGGTACCCTAACCACAAGACAGCAGGAAGTAACAGCATCAACCACGGAAATGACTTGCGGCGAGACTGAGACTTTTTTGAGCGTTTGCCTTGCTGTGCTCTAGGATAGATAGCTTCCCTCGACTGCATACTTAAAATCGTAAATAGTGTAACCTGGAGCCCCTAGGTCGTTCCTAGCACGACAGCGAGTGATTCCCCAGTAAAAGAGTACCCTCAAATTTAAGCAAACTTGTGGAGAATCGCTCTTTTATGGTGAAATTCTATGCTTTCTGCCAACTCTGACGCACCACTCCTTAGCATGGTTCACCCCAATTAGCGAATGCTCAGGAAAAGGAGTTCAATTTCATGGGCGATCGCTGACTGAGATTAGTACCCTGAAGAGACAGTACCCGACAGATTCAGTGGCAGGAATTTAGCCGCATTGGAGGTTCTATGGCCAGCTACTCATTCCCAGATGATTTTACTTGGGGCGTAGCCACTGCCTCTTACCAAATTGAGGGGGCAGTTGCAGAAGATGGCCGAAAACCCAGTGTTTGGGATACCTTCAGTGCGACTCCGGGACGTGTTCTAAACCGAGATACAGGCGAAAGTGCCTGTGAGCATTACCATCGTTACAAAGAAGATATTGCCTTAATGGCCCAATTGGGAATTAAGCATTACCGCTTCAGCATCGCTTGGCCTCGGATTGTGCCGACTGGTATAGGTCCCGTGAACGAAGCAGGCATCGATTTTTACAAGCGTTTAGTTGATTGTCTCCAGGAACATGGCATCACACCTCACGCCACCCTGTTTCATTGGGATAGCCCCCAAGCTTTAGAAGACCGCTTTGGATCTTGGCAAAGCCGAGAAATGGCCCACGCCTATGCTGACTATGTGAGCGTAGTAGTCAGTCGTTTAGGCGATCGCATTACCCACTGGATGACGATCAACGAGATTTCTTGCTTTACCCACATGGGCTACGCAGTTAACCAAATCCCAGTTCATGCCCCAGGAACGACCGTCAAAACGCTAAAAGAAGTTTGGCAAACCTCTCACCATGCCATATTGGCTCATGGGTTGGGTTGTCAAGCGATTCGGGCAGCTTCTCCTGGGCCTTGCTCCGTGGCTTTGGTGGACAACTTCACAACCACCGTTCCCTTAATCGAGTCGCCAGAGCACATTGCTGCTGCCCAAAAAGCATTTGGCTCTCTCCTGTCCAACGGTGGAATTATTTTTCCAGTTTTAACTGGAGCGTACAACCCAGATTTATTGGAAAAACTCGGTGCTGATGCTCCAGATATTCAAGATGGCGATCTGGAAAATATTCACCAACCTTTAGATGCGATCGGCCTCAATATCTACTTCGGTAGCTACGTCCAAGCGTCTGACAATCAACAAGGGTATGAAGTTCTCGAATTCCCTGCTGGTTATCCTCGGATGCACATGCCTTGGCTACATATCGTACCGGAAAGTATTTATTGGAGCATTCGCCACCTCAGCGAAACTCTAGGCAGACCTGACTTGCCCGTTTTTATTACCGAGAATGGGTGTGCAGCTCAAGACGAATTGCGACCCGATGGCACTGTGATCGATAGCGATCGCATTATGTATCTGCGGCAACACCTCAAGTCGGCTCAGAGAGCGATTAGTGAAGGCTACCCACTTGAAGGGTACTTTCTATGGACGTTCATGGATAACTTTGAGTGGGCTTGGGGCTACGATCGCCGCTTCGGGATTGTTTATACCGACTACCCCACCCAAGCCCGGATTCCTAAGGCTAGCTACCATTGGTATAGCGAGTGTATTCGGCAAAACCGCGTTGTGTAGTCTTCAACCAGGGAAGCAAAACTTCAATGCATGTGACTATTAACAGCAACAGACTTTGCATTGAACTTAACTTCTGGGAAAAACTCTGGGCTTTGCAGTTCAATTACACTTGGCAAATTCCTCTTGATCACATCGAGCGAGTTACCACAACCGCGCCTTCGAGTAATTGGAAAACACTCATCTGGAAAGAAGTAAAGCTACCTGGAACTTTTGTGCCAGGTGTAATTAAGGCTGGGACTTATTACACAGATCAGGGTCGGGAGTTTTGGTATGTCACAGATGACAAAAACTATTTAATTCTCGACCTAAAAAATGAGTTTTACCAAAAAGTGATTTTGACTGTAGAACAAAATCAACTTTTGGCAGAGCAATTGAATTCAGAGCGCTAACGGTTGAGCTTATTTCTCCTAAGTCTTTGATGAGTTCGTTGGCAGCAAGTAAGGCAGTAATAGTACAGAGATTGCCAATCATGCCTTGGTAACATTTAGCTCGCGAAAGCTTTAAAGCTTGTTCTAGCTTGAGTTCGGTTCTCAACCTCTGGCAGTTTTTGCTTTACACAAACTTCATCAAATATCGCTAAAAATACATCGTTAGTTTAAACAGAGATTAAATAAGTCAAGCCAAATTAAGTAGAGATTAAATTAAAATTAACCTTTGCTTAACCGTTTCTAAAGCTGGAATTTCTGATTAAAGGTTGCTCTTCTACCATGTTTTTTCCTGCATTAGCCTCTATCTGAAGTGGGAGAAATATCTCTGTTTTGTCCTTATCTCATTAGGGTGGATAACTTTTTCTGCTAACTTGCTGAGTCCACGCTTCGAAGGTACCGAGCAACCATGATTTCTATCTCCTCTAGAAAAGTTGTTAAATTTCTAGCTTTTGTTGTCCTAGGCTTGCTTTCCTTCAGTCTGTTAGGGCAACTTTCCAAGGTTCTATGGGGTGGCGATCGCCAGTGGATTACGTCGTTGGCTCATATCTTTGATCTAGATCGAGAAAAAAATCTGCCTAGTTTGTATTCGGCGGCAACGCTATTTATTTGCGCTTTTCTGCTAGCGTTCATTACTTGGGTTAAGCGTCAAAATCGCGATCGCTATGTTTGGCATTGGGGATTTCTGTCTTGTATTTTTCTCTTCCTCGGTGCTGACGAATGGACTAGTATTCATGAAAAAACCATTGAACCGCTTAGAGCTTTGCTCGGTAACAATGGTGGTGGAGTTCTACACTTTGCTTGGGTCGTTCCCGGTGCCGTTTTTGTGGGCGTTATCGCGATCGCCTATCTCAAGTTTTTGACCGATTTGCCTCCTCGCACCAAGCGACTGGTTTTGCTCGCAGGCACGCTCTACGTTGCTGGTACTTTAGGCATGGAAATGATAGACGGGGCCTATGCCAACCAGTATGGGACGCGCATTTGGGGGACGCAAGGCTTAAGACTTAGCCTGGAGGCAGGAGTCTATACGCTAATGATGACCTGCGAAGAAGCTCTAGAGATGGTGGGGGTACTAATTTTTATCTATACACTGCTCTCTTACCTGGGGGATTGCATTCAGGAAGTCCGCATCCGGATCGATGCTGACAGAAATCCAGTTTTGTCTGATCTGGTTGTTGATGCAGCAATGCCGAATAGAGGACGAGCTTAAAGAAGCTAGAGGCCTCGTAGGTATTGATATAGCAACCCAATCACAATTGCGGGTTGTTCCAACTGTGGCAACACGCCTGCGTCTGAAATCACTTGAAAAGCTTGCACTGCTTTGGGGTTCAGTTGCGCTAAACGCTGCCCTAGACTAACACTTGTAAATTGGGCTTGCTCCCCCCACACCATACAAGTTGGTACAGTGAGCTGGCCTAAATATTGACCTAAGTCGAAATAGAGATCACCGCGTAAAAAAGCCAGTGCTGCATATTCAGCATTGGGTTGCTGAGCTGAAGCTAAGTAAGCGGCCACCATTTCTGTAGAAACCCGCTCTAGCCGAGCGAAAAGAAATCGCTCTAGAAAGTTCCGTACTGCCACTTCATTTGTCGCTCCTACTGTGTAAATGAGGCTATCCAGTAGGGGCGTGCGGATTAATTGCAGAGGGAGGCGACGGCCTGCGCTCTGCCCAAAGTCATCAAATCCAGCGGGGCAGACCAGAAAGAGCGATCGCAAGAGATGGGGCTGTTGAATGGCTAAGCGAATCGCGATCGCCCCTGTAAGGGAAGCAGCCACCACACAGACAGGTTGCTCAGATACCTGTTGCAGAAACTCCCCTAAAGTTGTTAAATAATCAGCCACTTGGTAATCTCGCACCGGATGGGCGGATTGTCCCCAACCTATTAAGTCTGGCGCAATAATTCGGTGAGTAGTAGCAAAAGCGGCATAAACCTTAGACCACTCATAAGCGGAAGCTCCACCTCCAAAGCTGTGTAAAAAAACGAGTGGTGGTAACTCATCGCTATTGGCTGGAAACCAAGATTCTGGCCTGTGGGATTGAGTGTAGTAGGCGATCGAACCTAAAGAGGTTTGAACTACACTTTGCCGAAAACCCGGAGGTTGAAACTGGAGCATATCTTGTCATGCTTAGTACCTTCACTCCTAAGGATATGAAACAAACTCTCACTCTGATAACGGCGATCGCGCTTTCTCTAACCAGCACTGTTTCTGTTCGTGCTGCTTTGCCCGATCAAGAAACCTACGATTTTGTTACCGAGCGCTACAGCTTATTGCTAGAAGACACAAGAAGCGGCTGTAGCAACTATGCCAATCCTGCCACTCTGTCTCAAGCATCAGACAACTCACCCCTGCTGACTGTGAGAGTTCTTCAAATGCGCGGAGAAGTTGGCGGTTCCCTGTGTAACGGGGTCTTTGAGTTCAAGCAGTTGAATGTGAATTGCCAAACAGCAGAGGTCATGTACCGTGACCTAATCGGCTCACCTGCTAATTGGACCGAGCAACCCTACCAAAATGAAGATCTGGCGAATAAGGTTTGTTCGCTACTTTAATGAGTGGAGACAAAATTGCTCCATACACTTGAGAGAATTGTTGAAAAAGCAGTATGGCCCCTAGAAACTCCACGTCATGGGATGCAAGCCGATTTCTAAAAACGTTGGCCTACTTTGATGTCATTCCTCTTTTTAGTTGCTTACAACGACTGTTCAAAGGGCAAACTCAGCATCCGATCAATTCCCCAACTGGAGCAAAGCGCATGGGTGTGGTTTTAGTAGCAGGCGCAACCAGCGCTCTGGGGCAGCAAGTCGTTCAGCGGTTACTCGCGCAAGGGTATCAAGTGCGATCGCTCGTACCCAATTTATCGCAAGGGCAAGAAATTTTGGGTGGGGAGGCAGACTTGATCGTGGCAGACGTCACCCAACCCGACACGCTAACTTCGAAGACTTTGGGTAGTATTGACGCGATCCTTTATTGTCCTGATACTGCCCTACTATCTGCTGGCATCAATGCCCAGAGCCCAACCGCATTTTTCGATGTACAAAATTTGGCACAAGCTGCTGCCCGTGTCCTGAGCCAGCCTGGAGAAAATACCCTTTTTGATTTCACCTACCCCTCCGCGAATCTAAAAGAGCTTTGGGGCGCGGTTGATGATGTGGTGATGGGCGGAGTGAGCCAAAGCGAGGTGCGCCTCAGCGACAGCAGTGCCTTATTTATGGGCAATGTCTCAACTGCTAACTCTGGCGGATTTGCTTCCATCCGCACTCGTAACTTCTCATCCGCGATCGCTCTAGGCAATTACCAAGGCATCAAGCTACGAGTCAAGGGCGATGGCAACCGCTATAAGTTTCTGCTGCGAACTGAGGAAAAATGGGATGGTGTGGCTTATTCCCATTCCTTTGATACTGTTTCTAATCAATGGATGGACGTTGAAATTCCTTTCAGTGCTTTAGTTCCTGTCTTCCGGGCTAAAACTGTACCCAACGATGGTCCGATCGACCCCAACCGGATCTGTTCCTGCCAATTTATGTTGAGCAAGTTTGAGTACGACGGAGCGCTGAACCCTCAGTTCACTCCTGGCCCCTTTCAGCTCGAAATTGCCTCTGTCAAAGCTTACGGCGGACCCACCCTACCTCAGTTTGTTTTGTTTAGCGTCGCTACCTCTCCCCAGCCAGATCAATCAGAGAGTGATTCAACCTCGTTTTCAGAGGACGAAGAACGGGTGCGATCGAGTGGGATTCCACACACGATCATTCGTCTCCACCAATCAACAGAATTAACAGGCGATCGCTCTTTAGAGACAGTCAGCTCAAAAAATATTGCCGAGTTGTGCGTACAGGTTTTAGCACAACCCGAAGCCTGCAATCGTACTTTTGAAAAAGCGGTGAATTGAGGGTGATATTGAGAGGGCGATCGCACTAACAGGTAAGGTAAGGATCAGAATCCGTTGATTAAAGCATCCTGAACCCTAATGCAACCCCTGCCAGAGCTGACAGTTGAAGCAGCGCACAAAATCCTTCAAGCCTTTACTTGTATCGAGCAAGGCGCTACCGAGTCCCTACCCTCAAATGCTCTAGTTCGGCAAGCGCTCCTATTCGTGACGAATCTTTGCGACTATCAGATGGTCGGTATTTGTGCTGATAACCTGACTCAGGGTTTAGCTGCTCTCAAGAGTTATTTGCCAGCCTTGGGCTACAACGCAGACGAAGTAACAGTGGACTCGATCGAGGGGCCAACTTACATCAAATTCAACTCTAAAACAGGCTTATGCTATGCCAGCCCTTACCCAGGCTCTCATCGCGGAGTTTTGGTTTCCTGCCAGTCGGCTCTGAGTAATGGCATCAATGAAACCTATGGGCACTTACCCTTAGATTTATTCCTAGAAGCTTCGTGAGTTTCTAAAGTATCGCTTTACGCAAAGCCCGACGCTGCTCCATTGAAAGCGCTGCTACCACCTGCCCAGGGTCAGAAGATTCAAACAACTTCACTAGATCCCAGAGTTCTTCATCTTCACCTTGAGAACTAAGGGGAGCTAAGACTTCATCAGCTTCAGGATGCCGACACACCCCTCCATCACAGTTAAGCCCCAGTTGATGCCAGTAATGAGTCGGAACGCCCCAACCCCGCTGACCAAAATGCTCGTGATTCAACAATTGAGATTCTAAATATGCCTTGGGAGACGCATAATACTTCTGCTCCCGTGGGTAAGGCACAGTGAAGCAGCCAAAAGCTTTCCGATACTCTTCTGAATCAAGTATGGTGGTCACGAACTGACCCACTCCTTGCTTCATCAAAATATCGCAATAAAGTTGGATTTCTTCTTGATTCATGGGAGCGCGGCCCATGAACTTTTTGAAGCACCAATCTAAGAACTTGAGATTAGAAGCGTGGTGATAAAAAGCTTGCAGAAAAACTTCTGAATGACCTAATTCTTTGAGAAACCGTCTCACTCCGATCTTATCTTTCAAGAAATTTTTCTCAATTTGAGCCAGACTCTGACGCTCGTAGGCATAGGGCTGTCGCTCTAGCACTTGGCGATAAATTTGAGTCAAAGCAAAGCGACGCTCTTCTTGAGAAGAGTGGCGGCTGACAGTAATTGGCTGAACTTGGTTCATTGTGGGTCTCCCGTAAAGGTATTGAGGTGAAATACCTGAATCGGGCATATGGAGTTAGGAAAGCTTTGTGGTTAAGCGTGGGACTGAAGTGATTGCAGCACAATATCGAGGTAGGGGCGTACCAAACTACCACTAGCAGGAGACAAACCGCTAGTAATGGCTTCTTGTAAAGCGCGATAGGCGATCATGCATTGGCTAGTTTTGCGGTGGGCTAGCAAAATTGTGTCGAGCCAAGACATCATTTGTTCTTTAAAGAAAACTTCATCGTCTCGCAGAATTGAGACAGCAATATAGCGCAAAACCTCGGTCATGTCGTACTTACAGCGCTGACCATGTTGCTGAATAATTTCTGGGTAAGCTTGAGCTAACTTACGTAGGGATTGTAGAACCAGCTTGTCGCTTTGATCTCGCAACTGCTGATAGGTTTCTAAACGGACTTTGTAACTTTGAAGATATTGTTCTAGCGGGTCCAACTCGCGAGAGCTGAGATAGCGACCATCCGCTTCCAAAATATTTTTTTCAAGCGTGTGATTGAGAGTATGCATCATGGTTCGGCGCTGAACTAGGTCACTTTAGAAGCACTGCTTCTTCAGACTGCCCTGACACAATAACTAGCTCAACAGATTGCAGTGATTCTTAATACAATCTTTTTGCCGCTTGTACATAGTGTAAGAATCGCGGGTTGAGAGGTTGGCCTGCATCAAGAGACCATGCAGGTTTACTGAAGAACAAGTTAGCCTAGGGGTAGGTAAGTGCTTGGAATCAACCATCAACAGACAGGTCAGCCAAAGCAATGAATTGGATTTTAAGTTTAGTTGGAAAGGCCCTAGGGATCGCATTGCTCTTTAGCGGTGGCACCGTTTCTACTGCCATCTTGTTAGGTATTGCTGCGAGTCATGCTACAGGGGGGATTCTAGCGCTGCTCTCTATGTTGCTGGTTTTCTTTGGCTTAGCACCTGCCTTGATTGGCGCTGGCTTGCTGTTTCTAGGTGCGTCGGCGAAACGCCGGCTGATCCGAGAGCGATTTTTTCAAACTTTGCACATTAAGCAAGGCCGATTATCTTTGTTAGATTTTTCAGCGGCAGCTCGTTTGGAACCTGCGATCGCTCGTCGGCATTTAGACGGCTGGGCTAGAGAGTTTGATGCGACGTTTGAAGTGAGTGATGAAGGCGAAATCTACTATGTATTTGCTGGCGTTTCACCCTCGTTCTATAACCGTGACCCACTCCCTTCGCTCAATTACTGGGTTCGGCGGCTAGAAGAAATTTTCTAGACCTAAAATTGGCCTAACGCTGGCTCAGAAGTTTTAGTGCTTGGGTTCGTGGCCGCATCTCTGACAGGCCACTACGCATTGAAATATCCTGGGCTAGCAATTAGATAAACTTATCTAGTCACCACCTAAAAGAAAAGTATTTTTCTAGGCTGTAAGTTGCTTGGGATCATTTACTTGTAAGCCTTTCAGGTAAACCTACTTGTGGATTTTCAAGTCGGCGATCGCATCTTTGGGCCTTATGGGTTAATATCTTTAACTAAGCCCAAGGTTACAAATTGATTGCTGTGTTCTTCATATTTTGTTACAAAAGGTGAAGAGCTGTTTCAATTGAGAACCTGCATGTTTGGCGGTCTTTCTGGTTTGACAACTCCTCCCGGCTCAGGCACCGACTTTGGTGAGCGTATGCTCAACACGGTTGCCAGCCAAAGTATTCGTCATCTGTTTACCCAGAGCGAATCAGTGGAGGTTGCTGTCCGTTGCTTCCCTTCCAGCAAACTCCTCCAGGGCAGCATTGACAGCTTCAAGATGAGCGGTCGTGGCCTCATCATCCGCAAGGATTTTTGGGTCGAGGAAATGTCATTTGAGACGGATGCAGTTTCAATTGATTTTGGGTCAATTTTGGGTGGCAAAATTCGTTTAAAGCAGTCAACCCAAGCTGTGGCTCAAGTCACCTTGACCGAAGACGGCATCAACCAAGCGTTTCAGTCTGAGCTGGTACAAAAGCGTCTGCAAAATCTCACCATGCCGGAACTAACCAACCTGTCTGGGGGAGAGCCAGTTTCATTTCGCGAAGTGCAGCTACAATTGCTGCCCGATAATCAAGTCAAAATCTTGGCTAAAACTGATTTACCTAACTGTGATGCTGTTCCAGTTAGTATGACTGCAACCCTTGACGTGGAAAGACGGCGACGGATTTTGTTTCAAAATTCTCAGTTTGAGCCAGAGGCGGTGGATGAATCTTTACGCGCTATCTCTGAAATTTTGACTAAAGCTTTTGCTCAAGTTTTGAATGAAATGGTTGATCTCGATCGCTTCAACTTAGATGGGGTGATGATGCGGATCAATCGTTTGGAGACTCAAGGCAAAAAGCTGATTTTTAGTGGTTATGCTCAGATCGATCGCTTCCCAGGCAACGGTTAGTGGCTTTTGAGTTGGGAGTCTAAAGGCGAGCGATCGCGTCTCGAACTCAAGTCTGAACTGGTAAGCTGTTCAAGGTGAACTTGTTTCTCTTCTTGAAGCTGATTTGGCATGGCATTCGCGAACTTATTTATCTTAGGCGGCGTTGTAATGTGGCCATTGTTGGGATTTTCGATCCTGGCAGTGGCTTTGATTTTGGAGCGAGCTGCCTTTTGGTTCCGGATTACCCAACGGCAAGACCGTGTAGTGCGCGAAGCGCTGAGCTTATACAAGCGCAGCCCTCAAGCGGCATTTCAGAGACTAGAGCAGAATGCTGATCTGCCCATCACTCGCATTTTTTTGACTGCGATGGAACTAGAGCAGCCCTCACCAGAGGAATTTCGCTTGGCTTTAGAAAGTGCGGCCCAAGCAGAGCTACCCTTGCTCAAGCGCTTTAATACCATCTTTGAGACCATCATTAGCATTGCACCCCTCCTAGGCTTGCTGGGGACCATTTTGGGCTTGATTGGCTCTTTTGCCTCGTTGCGGGTCGGAGATTTGGGGGGTACTAATGCCACTGGGGTAACGGCTGGCATTAGTGAAGCCTTGATTTCTACTGCCTCTGGATTAATTGTGGCTATCTTTACGCTGCTATTTGCCAATACGTTCCGAGGGTTATATCAACGGCAAATTGCACTCATTCAAGAATACGGCGGGCAGTTGGAATTGTTGTATCGCCGCCGCTATGAGCGAGATGACTTGCCCTATGCTTCTTCTTGAGCTGCGATCGCTCCACTGTTGAAGCTTGAGAACAGGATTTAGCGGGAGTAGGGGGTATTCACCCTGGAGACGGCTAAACTTCCGTGGCCTTAGAGCCGGGTGGCCAACTGACCTCGCCTTTCGGTAACTGGGCTTGCAGATGCACGGTGAAAACGGTGCCTACTCCGACTTGAGATTTGAAGCTGATACTGCCGTCATGCATTTCAACGAGCTGGCGTGTCAAAGCTAGTCCTAACCCAGTTCCTTCGTGCTTACGGTTTAAGGCGCTGTCAATTTGCTGGAAAGCTTCAAACAGCAAGTGATGCTTGTCTGCCGCAATACCAATGCCTGTATCTTCTACCTCGATGGTGACTATATTGCCATCGCACCGCAGCCGCAACCAAACTTGGCCGCCTGAGGGGGTGAACTTGATAGCATTTGATAACAGATTCAAGAGAATTTGTTTAACTCTGCGCTGATCTCCTACAAAGCGATCGCATTTTTGTAGACCTACTAAATCAGTTGTCAAAACTAATTTTTGACCCTGTGCCTTTTCACTTAAAGAGGCAACACTTTGTTCGGCCACTTCTTGCAGGGAAAAGCGACTGATTTGTAGAGAAGCTTTGCCCGCTTCAATTTTGGATAAATCTAAAATATCGTTAATTAATTGCAGTAAGTGAGTACCGCTGTTGTGAATAATGCCTAGATACTCACTTTGCTTAGGAGTTAACGAACCAAAGAGCCGATTCAGTAGTGCAGAAGACATGCCAATCACTGAAGTGAGAGGCGTACGCAGCTCGTGGCTCATGGTCGCCAAAAACTCACTTTTAGCCTGACTGGCTTTACAAGCAGCAGCTAAAGCGTCTTGAAGTTGTTCGGTTCGCTCTGATAGCGCTTGGCGAGTTTCAATCAGCTCGGTGATGTCCCGTGAAGTGCCAAGTAGGCCATAAACTTCGCCATCTGGTTTTTTGAGGGGCACTTTGAAGGTGTCTAGATGACGCATTCCGCTCGGAAAGACAATGGTTTCTTGCGTGTGCAGCGTCCGACCAGATTGAAATACTTGCAAATTTTGTTCAGCAAAATGGTTGAGCAAGTTGCTAGGTAGACAACCAAAAATTGATTGGCCCTGAATATTTTGGCGGTCTTCGTAACCAATGGACTTGGCAAATGCATGATTGCAAAACGATAAAGTCATGCCCTCCCGGTGCATGACAAAAATGTGATCGGGTAGAGCATCAAAGAAGTATTCTAGCTCTGCGGTTCGTTGGGCAACCTGCGCTTCTAAAGTTTGGTTGTGTTGCTGAATCTGTTGGTAAAGGGTGGCTTGGTGAATGGCGATCGCTAGTTGATCCGCCACGGTCGTTAGCAGTTCCACTTCTGACTCATGCCAGTAGCGTGGGTAGTGGTCCTGGCGGAACGAAATGCAGCCCCAGAGCTTTTGGTGATAATGAATCGGCACCATTAACCAAGCTCCGGAAACCTGAGTCGGTGGCTTTTCTGGATGCCAGGGTCGGAGGGTACGGGCGTCGCTGACTTGTACCGTTTGCAGGTTACGTAGGCGAGCGGAGTGAGGATGAATGGGGGCAAAAACCGTGGCATCCACGGTGGAGGATGCTTCTGGCTGCAACCGATACTCCGTTTGCACTTGCCAGTCTTGAGGGTCTTCAAGATATTGAAAAATGCTACAGCAATCAACTACCACCAGTTGCCCCAACTCCATCACTACTGTTTCAAAAATATGAGACAGGTCTAGTGAGGCTCGAATTTGGGCTACGAGGCGATTGACTAGAGCCGCTCGTTGTACTCGTTCTTCGGCTTGTTGGTAAACCAAAGCTTGATAGAGCACTTGCTCAATTTGGTGAATCACCATGTGGAGCAAATACATTTCTTCGGGTTGCCAAATGCGATCGCGCTCCCATTGCTCAATGCAAAGAAACCCTCCTACCCATTTATCGGCGTGCTTCGGGTGAGATTGGGTCCAACTGGAGAGCGCTGCTCTAGCAACTCCAGACTCGCGAATTTCCGTATGCTCCGCTAGCAGAGGAAATTCATCAGATACCCAAGTGCTCAGGTGGTGATGCTTGTGGATGAGCTGCTCTACGGTTGCCCAATCGGGATAATGGGTGTGGCGGTCCCCAGTCAGCAGTTCGGGCGATCGCGCGATCGCACCCCAGATGACACGCTGATCTTTAGCGCTATAAAAAGCAATCAGGCAACGACTAACATTAAAAATTGTCCGAATTACTTCAGCAGAGCGGCGCAGAATCGTTTGCGGCTCTAAGGAACTGCTACTGACATGCAACAGTTCATGCAGAAGTTTTTCCTGCTGCAACCAATGAGGTTGTTGATAGATAGTTTTGGTATTGGGCCGAGCGACCACAGCTTGGGAGTTTGGACTCATGCTGTGATTGGTTGAGGTTAGTGCTTGAGGCGTTGCACCATTGGCTTCTAGGGCCATCAGCAGCCTTAATGTAATCTCACTTTGCAGCTCTGGGGCATTGCTCTGGGCTACCCAGCTAGCGATCGCCGCATCAAAAGCAGGTGCGATCGCCGCTACCGTCGAGGTCTGGAGTTGTAAATGGGTACAAAACTTGCTGATTTCGCTTGAGTCGTAAATCAGCTCAATTTCATACAAAGGCTCTAAGTCTGCACGGTTAGCTTCTAAAGGTAGAGAGCACCCTGCTTGAAACAAAATGCTGAAGCGATCGCTGATACCCAAGATGAAAACTAACGGGGTCTGAGAGGGCGACTGACGAGTTTCGAGGTGAGTTGGCAAGTGCGCTAGGTCTAAGTGGCAGGCAAGCCAACCATTGGAGCTTTCCTCTCCACCGACCCGGGTTGATTGAAGTTGACTTCTGCCCTCTGGCTTGAACTTAAAATAACTATTGGGGTGGGTTGCAGGAGGTTGTAGCGAGCTTAACTCAGCGCCAGTTCTTAGATCCAAACCTAGCTGGCAGGGTGTTACTTGAGGATTTTGAGAACTAAAAAGTACTAGGTGCAGATCCGGTAACGCTGTTAAAAACTCCAGCAATGCGGAGCCCAGGGCCACACAGGAAGACTGCTTCAACGCATACTTATTATTCATTGTAAAAACAACATAGCCTGTGTCTAAAATGGGCAACTTGACGGAGATGCTGACGATAAAGATGACTCATAAAATCTTGCGGTTAGAGTAGCAGGGAGATAAAACTCACTGGTTGGGCTACTCTAAACTTGGTAGATTCTTAAACTTAATCAATAGCGTTATAGGGTAGGCAGGCTCAGCTTTAATCTAAAGTTTTCCTGCCATAGGTGATGTATCAATTTATATCAAGCTCTAACCCAATGCTGTTTGTAACTTTTTTGACCCGCATTTCTCCTGTAGAAATTGTTCCCTATAACTAGAGAGATACAACGGCTACCAGTTGAAGGACTCAAGCTGAATTGAGTTTGGGGTAAAAGTTTGAGAGCGAAGACTCGATCTCTGAAGGATAGATAAGCCAGGCTCGTTTCACAGGTTGGATCAGAGTTTTTACTAGAGGCGACAATTCACTAATTTCTTGCAATCCAGCGGCGGTTTGTAACCTAATGCCCCGTTGGTAGATAGTGTAACCACGGCTACAGGCAACACGAATTCCAGCATAGTGAGTTGCGCTAAAACCGGCTTGAGCTAGCCAAATCGATACTTGCTGCATCAAATGTTCTTGCTCATTTACATTCAAGCTAGAAATATCTAGAGCTTTCAAGAGATCGCGATCGAGAAAACGGCGACACAAATCCGCTAACACCGGATCAACGCAGTGCTGCCAACGCTGCAGGTGGTAAGTCAGCACACCATCATCGGCTGCCAGGTAATGGGCCAGCGGTAACGGCTTCACTGGAGCCCCTAAGAGAGAACTACCTTCTCCAGGAAGCTTTGATTGAGTTAGCCAAGCCATGACCGTATCATCTGCTGGGATACCACCTAAAGCAAATTGCTCACAGGCGCGTCTAAAAGCTTGCTCCAATACCCAAGTTGCGGCAATATTTTTGGGATGGTTGTAAACCTGGGCGTACATGAAATAGCGCACGATCAAATAATGCTCGATCGCAGCCATACCTTTACGAGCGACCACCAACTGCTGACTTACCGGGTCGTAGCTCAGCGCCATTAAAATGCGATCGAGGTCGAGCTTGCCGTAGGAAGCGCCTGTGAAGTAACTATCTCGCATTAGGTAGTCGAGGCGATCGCAGTCAAGCTGACTGGAAACTAACTGCCAGACAAAAGGAACCGGATATTTCTTTAAGTAGACCTGCTCTAGGGTATCCACCAAGCTGGGGTCAAAGTGGTCTAAAAGTTGACGGACGGGTGTAGATTCTCGCAGAATCCGTCTTGTCCAAGCTTCATGGTGATTACCAAAAATTTCTTCGCTGGTGTGGCTAAATGGTCCATGCCCAATGTCATGTAGCAGAGCTGCACACAAAACAATGGGGCGGTGCGGCTGCACTTGGGGGTAGCGTTTGGCAATGCGATCGAACACCCGCCGCGCGATCGCCATCACGCCCAAAGAATGGGTAAAGCGAGAACCTTCTGCTCCGTGAAAGGTGAGGCTGGCAGGACCAAGCTGACGAATGCGCCGCAACCGCTGAAAGGCAGGCGTATCGATTAGGCGAATCAGTAAAGCTTCGGTTGGATCACTGTTATCCAACGCGATCGCCCCATGCAAGGGGTCATGATACGTGCGACTGGAATTAGGCAGCACCCGCTAGCACAGAAGGCTGGGTGAGTAATTCGACCGCTGCTTGATACTGTTGGTCCTGCTCCGTAGCAACTTGCTCGCGGGTAATGGCTTCTAAAGGTACCAGCCGATCAGGCGTAATGCCTAGCTTATTGATGTCATGGTGGTTGGGAGTTTCATACTTCGCCACCGTTACCGCTAAGCCAGAACCATCTGAGAGTTCAAAGAGTGACTGAATTAAACCTTTGCCAAACGTTTTTTCGCCGACTAACTCAGCGCGGCCATTGTCCTGCAACGCCCCTGCTAGAATCTCACTTGCGCTCGCGGTACCTTGATTCACCAACACGACCAGCGGATCTTGGGTCAGGGCGGGGCCGTTCGCTTCAAAACTGTCTTGAATGCCTTGGCGATTCACGGTGTAGACAATAGTGCCAGAGTCTAGCCACAAGCGGGCAATTTCCACCCCAGCTTGCAGCAGGCCCCCAGGATTATTGCGGAGGTCGAGAATGTAGCCCTCGGCTCCTTGATTCTCCAAACGATGCACAGCTTTGGCTAGCTCAACGGTAGCGTTGGCGTTGAACTGATTCAGGCGAATATAACCAATGGTGGGACGGTCACGAAACTCACGCAACTGGGCATAAACCGGATTAATCGCAATGCGATCGCGCACCACCTGAATATCTAACTCAGGCTCCCCCTCTCGGGCCACAGTCAAAACCACACGACTGCCAATGGGACCGCGCATTTTCTCGGCAGCTTCATCCAAAGTCAACTTAGCTGTAGGAACGCCATCAATGCGCGAGATGCGGTCGGCAGGGCGGATGCCAGCTTGCTCGGCTGGAGAACTTTCAAGCGGCGCAATGACTTTTAACTCACTCGTCTCTGGATCGAGCGCAATCTGCAAGCCAACTCCAGTTAACTCGCCAGAAGTATTGGTTTGTAAGCTGCGGTATTGATCGGGTCGCAACAGCCGAGTGAAGGGGTCGTTCAAGCTAGCCAGCATTTGCTGAATCGTTTCATAGGCAGCTTCCCGGTTGTTGAGTGGACGGCTGAGGACTTGCTGACGTAGCGATCGCCAGTTTTGATGATTGAAAGACTCATCGACATAAGAGCGATTGACGATCCGCCAAACTTCATTCACCAACCGCTGCTCCTCTGTGAAAGCCCAAGCTGGAGTAGACCAGCTCAAAGCCACCACAATCGGCAATATCAGCAATAACCCAACCCTAGCGATCCACTTTTTTTGCATGACACCGAATCTTAGTTCACTAGATCCCTAACTTCTTGAGTTGCCTCAGCATGAAATCCTCTTCTGGTCTATGTTACATTTTTTGTAGACTCCTGTGAGTTAGCCCATCCATTTAGGCCAAATTAGCTCAAAGAATTGCCGTCTGAGTCCCTGTTGGAGAAGCTTCACTCAAGCAACGAGCTAATAGAAGTTCAGTAGGTAATCTGCAAGCTTTTTGACAGCGTACTAGGATGGATAGAACATTTGAACTCAATAAGCTCAGACTAGATCAGACCAGAATCTGGCTCTCTAAACTTGTTGAGAGTCTCTTAGAGAACTCTTTGGATCAGTAGCTTACTCCAGCCGACCCCCCAAGATTCTCCTTCTTCTGAGAGACTAGAAAGGTCACAAACAGCAATACATTTTCAGGAATTCTTGCTTCATGTTTACCAAGCAGGTAACCGACTCAAAAGTCTACAACTGGTTTGAGGAACGTCTGGAAATCCAGGGACTCGCTGATGATGTCAGCAGCAAATATGTGCCTCCCCACGTCAACATCTTCTATTGTCTAGGTGGCATTACCCTGACTTGCTTCCTAATCCAGTTTGCAACTGGGTTTGCAATGACGTTTTACTACAAGCCAACCGTAACTGATGCTTTTACGTCAGTTCAGTACCTGATGACAGAGGTCAACTTTGGTTGGCTCATCCGTTCCATCCACCGCTGGTCTGCCAGCATGATGGTGCTGATGATGATTTTGCACGTCTTCCGGGTTTACCTCACCGGTGGTTTCAAAAAGCCTCGTGAGTTGACTTGGGTAACTGGTGTAATTTTGGCCGTAATCACCGTTTCCTTTGGTGTAACTGGCTACTCACTGCCTTGGGACCAAGTCGGTTATTGGGCTGTCAAGATCGTTTCTGGTGTTCCTGAAGCAATCCCAGTCGTAGGCCCCTTTATCGTTGAATTACTTCGCGGTAGTAGCAGTGTGGGTCAAGCAACTTTGACTCGCTATTATAGCTTGCACACCTTCGTTCTGCCTTGGTTGATTGCAGTCTTCATGCTGCTGCACTTCCTCATGATCCGTAAGCAAGGCATTTCCGGTCCTTTGTAAGCAATTCACTGGAAGCAGCCCATAGGCAGTCTTCAGAGTTTGCTCAGAGCACTTATACTAGGCTATTACATATAGCTCAAGTCTAATTGCTGTCTCGTTCTCTACCTGCTGACTTCAGAATAAAGGAGAGCACTTTTACATCATGGCAACGATTAAAAAACCGGATCTCAGCGATCCACAGCTTCGCGCCAAACTTGCCAAGGGGATGGGCCATAACTATTATGGTGAACCCGCTTGGCCTAATGACCTGCTTTACATCTTCCCAGTTGTAATTGCGGGCACGATCGCTCTTTGCGTCGGTTTGGCAGTTCTAGACCCAGCTTTGGTGGGTGAGCCTGCTAATCCCTTTGCCACTCCCTTGGAAATTTTGCCTGAGTGGTATCTCTACCCTGTCTTCCAAATCCTGCGCATTCTTCCTAACAAGTTGTTGGGGATTGTGTGCATGGGGGCAATTCCTCTAGGTCTAATGCTTGTTCCTTTCATTGAGAACGTGAACAAGTTCCAAAACCCCTTCCGTCGTCCAGTGGCTACCACCCTCTTTTTGTTTGGGACTCTGGTAACTCTGTGGTTGGGAATTGGTGCAACTTTCCCTATCGACAAGTCCCTAACTTTGGGTCTGTTCTAAGAGAGCTGAAGAGTTCAACTCAACGCCTGCTTGTGCTTCCGTAGTGCCAATTGTCGTACTACTGAAGCACTTAAGCAGGCGTTAGTTTTTATGTGAAGCTCTGGGCTGAATCCTGCCCCCGATTCGCAAAGATTAGATTAATCTACTGGCTGTCGTTCCCATTCCAACCTGTTATTTGTTAGGATTTGGCAGCAATCTTAAGTTATTACAAAATACTAAGCGAACTGATTATTAATCACTATCAATTGTTCTAGGCTCCTAGCCCTAAAAATTTGGGTGCGAAAACTGCAAATATTTCTGGGGAGCGGAGTAATTTGCTCCGGTAATAATCGATGACTGGAACTTACCATTCACCTGATGTACTGGCAGTCAAGCGTGAAGTTAGAGCTACAAAATTGGACCCTATTACGACTAAAAGTGCTCGTTACGTATTTGTATTCTTAGAGATTTTTGCCTGCGAAGGTGGCATCCAATCCTACGTCAAAGATGTATTGAAGTCTTACGTAACTTTGGTGGAGCCATCAGACCGAAAAATCGCTGTCCCTTACAAGGCAGATGTATTTTTACTGCGGGATGGGCCAGAATGCCACAATCCTTTAGAATCTAGTCCGATCAATTTTCACTATTTCAAAACTCGTCCCCCTGCTCTAGGACGCCTTAAATTAGCTGCTCAGTTGTTGGCTTCTCTACTGCGCGATCGCCCTGAGCGAGTTTTTTGCGGCCATATCAACCTCGCCCCCATGCTCCAGGCGCTATGTCAACCGCTAGGGATTCCTTACACTGTCTTGACCTATGGCAAAGAATTTTGGGTCAAGTTGCCACAGCATGAGCAAAAGGCTCTACAGCAGGCAGCTAGTATTTGGACAATTAGCCGCTATAGCCGCGATCGTGCCTGTGAGGTCAATGGGCTAGACCCACAGCTAGTCAAGTTGCTTCCCTGTATTGTTGATGGCGATGCCTTTACCCCTGGCCCTAAAAACCCAGCTTTAGTCGAAAAGTATGATTTGGCTGGAGCCAAAGTGCTGATGACTGTGGCTCGACTTTGGGCAGGCGATCGATATAAAGGGGTGGATGTAACGATTCAAGCTCTGCCTGCGATCGCTCAAGCCTTTCCGCAGGTGAAGTACCTAGTGATTGGTCGGGGTGATGACCAGCCCCGATTGGCCCAATTAGCTCAAGATTTAGGGGTGGCAGATCGAGTCGTGTTTGCGGGCTTTGTCCCGACTGAAGAGCTAGTTGAGCATTACCGCTTAGCTGATGCCTACGTCATGCCGTCCCAGGAAGGCTTTGGCATAGTCTACCTAGAGGCGATGGCTTGTGGAGTACCTGTGGTGGCAGGAGATGCAGACGGTTCCGCCGATCCGCTACAAGATGGCAAACTCGGCTGGCAAGTGCCTCGGCGCGACTCAGGGGCAGTAGCAGCGGCCTGTATTGAAATTTTACGCAACACTGAGGATGCTGAGGGTAAACCAAGCGATCGCCGCTGTGACGGAGCTTGGTTGCGCCAAGAAGCTTTATCTTTGTTTGGCGCTGAGGCGCTGACCCAGCAATTAAAACAATTACTGAGTTCGACAATAGGGGAGTCAACAAAGCTATCCTAAAAAAAGCAAGAATTTGTTGCCTCTAGGAGCTTGCTGTGAATCAAGACAGCCTCAGAAGTTTTCAGTTAACCCTCGCCGGTGCAAGTCGCTGGCTCATGTTCCTAGCTTTGCTCTGGCTGCTAGGATTAGCGGGTTTGGGCTGGCTGGTTAAGTCATTTCTGCTTGTGGTTGGTTTTATTTGCTTAGCGCCAATCATTGCGTTTTTAGGCTTTCGCTGGTGGCTGAAGCGCAACTTAGTCCAAGCTCAATGCCCCGTTTGTGGCTCTGAGGTGGCGGGCATCAACCAGACCCAGATTGAGTGTGCTAGTTGTGGGGAAGCACTTAAGGTAGAGAAAGGCCATTTAAGCCGTCTGACGCCACCGGGAACCATTGATGTGCAAGCTATTGAAGTGCCAGCCCAACCCATTGACCGTTAGCTGAAGGACATTTTTTCAACGCGATCGCCTAACTACCCATCTCAATCAAAAAAGTGGACAGTTCTGAAAGAAGAACCATCCACTTTTTTGTTTAAGTCACTAGCGGTTTAGGCTTTTGTTAGTTGGGAGCCTGAGAAATGGAAAGTCGGTAAGCATGCTGTCCTTGGCCGCGATCGCCAACGTAAACAGAGTAGGTGCCAGGAGACCAAAAACCTGAGATTTGTGCTGGCTTCTGGGAATAAGTATCTGCTAAAGAACAGAATCGTCCCCCCGGACCATCAATCAACAAGGTGGGTTGCCCTTCACTTTGCACTGCAAAACGCAGGTAAGGAACAGCCTGGGTCACTTGAATTACCTGACTGGGGGTATTACTGACATAGCCACAATCGCTACTTTTAGCTCCGCCCGATGTGCCTGTTAGCACTTGAGGGTCAGGCTGAAACCCTGGAGCAACAGGTAAAGGTTTACTCTGAGCTGAACCAGCAACTGTCAAAGCCACCACCAGGGCTGTAGGAACAGCAAGCCAATATTTGTACGTCTTCATCTTGCTCACCCCTCAAAAAGTGCGGAGTGCTCCTAATTCCAGTATCCGCAATTTCCGGCGAATTGCGGAACTGTATGTTCATGTTTCTAGATTGTCACAGAACTTTTTATTGCTGAGGCAGCTAAAGCCCTACACAACCAATTACCGATCGACTATGTGGAGTGGCGATACTGTTCTAGGAGTTGTGGGATGTGGTCATAGCCATCGACCCCGATCACGGAAGCAATTTGACGGCGGTATTGTTCTAAAGCTGCTTGAAACCCTGCTTCCCCCATTTGTCCCTGCAAAATCATTAGCAGTCCGGCGGGTTGCCGCCACTCACTAGAGGCAATTTGCTCTAGAAGATACATGCCCAAACAGCCACTATAAACAGATTTTTCTAAGTTTTGCAGACGGTAGTAGGCTTCAGCTAAGTGAGCTAAGTTGCGAGCTTGTAAATAGACATCCCCAGAAAACTGCGCCGCTTGAATCCCACCTTCTAGGTAAGCGATCGCTATTTGTGATTGATCTAAGACAATATGAGCGATCCCCAAGCTGCTGAGACAGAGGGCTTGGCTTTGGCGATCGCCTAACCGTTCAGATAATTTCAAGCCTTGCTGTAAATAATCAATCGCACTTTCGTAGGTTTCAGGTTCAACTTGTTCTAACTGCTGCGCTTGTAGCACTTCGCTGTAACCCAAGTTAGCTAAAGCATTCGCCTCACCCAAGCGATCCCCAGCCTGACGACTCAGAATCAAGGCCCGCTGACTGTAGTTGATCGCTTCGGCATAATTTTTCTCCGATACGCAAGCCCGACTGAGGTGGTTGAAGTTGGCAATTTCACAGGGGCGATCGCCTGCTGTCCGCGCCAGCTCCAAAGCTTGCTGATGAAAATTTTGCGCCCGGTCATATTGACCTTGCGCCCGGAAAGAATAGCCGAGTAAGGTCAGGATTCTGGCTTTTTCCTGAGTGCCTTCCGCTCGCCGTAATGGTTCATCTAGGTAGTTCAGGGCATCTCGTAAATAGTTGCCAGCAAAGGAAGCAAAAATGCCACCGTAAAGTGGGAAGTACTCACGTTGCGCAAAGGTTCGCAGGATTTGCAGTGTGCTCTGAAAGGCTGCATTGGCAAAGCGATCGCCTAAACCTACGCCCATTTGGGACCACAGGACGGCGAATGCCAGAAACGTCGAGATGGAGAGCTTGGACCCGACTTTGGAATCGTAGACCAACTTGTCAAACCACGTCACCAAACCTTGCTGTAAACCGCGCAGAATCACCGTGAGTTCAACCCAATCTTCGAGGTCCACGGTTTGATGTCTACCCCACTCAGCCGCCGATTGCTCATGAGCAAGGGCTTGGAATAAAGATTGAGGCATGGGACTGCCAACTTGTTTAGCCCACAGTGCCCAAGGACCACGCTGACCTGGCACACCTTCAAACCCTAACTGCCCTTGGTTTTGGTCGTAAATCCAGCCCACCAAATGGTCTTCTAAACGACGCCAGGCGGCGATTCCGCGCCCAATGCCTGTCGCTAGTTGCTCAATCTGCTGCTGAGAGTCAGTCTCGGTGATGGTAGCGGCTTGCTGCTGTAACGCTTTAGCAAGCTGTTGCCACTGCTGTAGCGTCACGATTTGCCCCCGATTGGGATCGGTGACTTGAATCAAGGTTGTTAAGCGCTGCTCAGGCTCAGCCGCTACGACTTGACGCACTGCGGTCGTGAGCATTTCTGTCGCTTGGTTTTGCTCTTGCCAACGTTCCCACTCGCCTTGGATCGTTTGTAAGGCTCTCAGGACACGGTTGGCCTTAGCGAGTTTTAGCTCATCGGTTTGGATTTCGACTTGGCGTTGAGCGGCAGTGAGGCGATCGCCCAAACAACGCTCAAAGATCTCCCCCGTCCCGGCACTCACCTCTTGCAATAGCATTTGGTAAACCTGCTCTTTAGAGCGGATTTTGCCCTTGAGTGTGGTTTCGACAATGCGATCGATGAGTTCTAGATAGCGACTAGCTAGTGGAGTAGCACCACTCACAGGATCAGCCATAGAATTTAAACGCTTTTAGAGAATTTTCAGTTACCTTACCGAGAGTCTAGCTAAGCACAATCTTTTTTATTTTTTCTTATAAACTGAGCGTGCTTGGGCGACTTCTCTTCGCTACAATCGCAGACACAACAGTAGATTTACTGAGTCCGCTGCTGTTCCTCACCATTTTCGCGATCGCTGCTGAAATTCAGCCTGGGAATTTAGCTGAACTTCTACGGCATGAGTTGGTTTTAGGACAAGGATTTGTCCTACTTTACCAGGGTAGCTTTTTTGGTAGGGCTGCTTGCGCAAGTCTAGTCACTAGTTGGTGGATCGCACTGATGAGCTATGACTTAACACCGCGATCGCCTTCATACACCTAATCTCAGCTTGACGCAGTCTCTACGCGGGTAGAGACCTCCTACCCAAGAATTACAAGAACCAATAGACTGCATAACTAGTGACGGGGAGTTTTTGAAGATGGCGAGCCCAACTGTGAGGAGAAGCACCAATCGCTCTCAATCAATGCTACCTAGTTGGCGCTTCAAACGGTTGCCCTTACTACCTCGACGCTGTGGAGCTTGGCTCATTGAGGTTTCTCTAGTTGTGGCTAGTGCTTGGGTGCCGTTCAGCTTAGGGGAATATGCCAGGCTCCATTCTGCCAGTGAGCCAGTGCCACTCAATCCCTTCGTCGCTCAAGCTGAAGCGACGATCGCCCAAACCCTAGCAATTCCAGTGGGTGATCGCGATCGCACAGTTCCTCCCCTGACAAATTTGCTGTGGTCTGGTGCTGTGGTGGCTCCATTTGTGGTGGCGGGGCTAAACCTGTACTCACTCACTAAGACGGGTAAAACTCAACCCAAGCGATGGTTTGCCGTCAAGGTAGTGACGGCTACGGGAGCGCCTCCCGGTTTGGTGCGAGCGATAGTACGAGAAGGCATTGGGCGCTGGGGCTTGCCGCTGGGGCTTGCTTACACGATCTGGCGCTACAGTGGGGCGTTTCCAGATCTCAGCATTTTGTTGGGGTTAGCTAGTTTTCTAGTATTAAGTGAAAACTTTAGTGCCCGCTTCAACTCGCGGCGGCGGGCTTGGCACGATCGCTTAAGCGGTACCACTGTAATCGACGCAGCCCAACCCACTTCGATCTATAGCGACCATGTACAGGTATTGCGACGTGACCGCCAAGCTTGGGCAGAATCTCAGTGGAGTGAGGAAGATGCGGCGATCGCGGCCATTGTGTTGACACCAGAAAAAGGCTGGCGGGGGCAAGGGTTGTGGTACTGGATGCGTCAACATCCTGGCATGACCCTGCTGATCGTGTCGCTCTCTAGCATAGCGTTGGTACTCGGCACCTTCGTGGGCACCCAAGTTTATGTGCAAAGCCAAGCCAATCGCCGGGAGTTTAAGCAGCAGGATAATCAAGTCTTTCTAGCGTTGGTGAGTAAGCTGACCCCCACCTCTCCTGGTGCACCAGACGAGCGGCAAGGAGCAATTTTAGCGCTAGGTACGGTGAATGACTCACGGGCAGTGCCGCTCTTGGTGGATTTGTTGGGACAAGAAGACAAACCCACCCTGATTGATGCGATTCAGCAAGCTTTAGTCAGTAGTGGTCCCGATGCTCTGCCTTACCTGCAACGACTGAATCAATCTTTGAAGACTGATTTGGAGTCACTGCGCTACGGCAATAACGAAAAAGAATATAAGTTGTTGGCCTTGAGACGGCGGGCGACTCAACGAGCGATCGCTAAATTGCTAACAATCTACAGCGGTCAAGTGCATGCTGCCGATTTGAATCGGGTAGACCTAGGTCGCGTCGCTGAAGGGGCAGCTCAATTTACACTCGTGTTGGATCAAATCGATTTATCAGGGGTCCAACTGAAAAGTGCCATTTTGGCAGGCGCGAGTTTGCAAGGCAGTCGATTCTATGGAGCGGGCGAAGATGAGCGCTGGGGAACCTTTGATGATTGGGTTACCGATTTAAGTGGGGCTGAACTCAAAGATGCCAACTTAACCGGAGCCTTCTTAGGCAATGCTTTGATGGAGCGTACAAATTTAATTCGGGCTATTCTTAACAAAGCGGATCTCTCAAAGGCTCGTCTGTCGAAATCGAACCTCAGTAGTGCCAAACTGGTTGCTGCTAATTTTCGCCAAGCTATCTTGAATCATGCCAGCCTTACAGGTGCGGATCTAGGAAATGCTGACTTCTCCGAAGCAAATTTGCAAGCTGCTCGATTGGGTCAAGCTAGTGCGACTGCCACAAAATTTCAGTTGGCTAACTTAGTGCGATCGGAGTGGCAAGGAGCCGATTTGACTGGGTCAGACTTTAGCCAAGCTAACCTCCAGTATGCGGATCTAAGCTCGACCCAACTGGCAGAGGCTAATTTCAAAAATGCGCAATTACAGCATGTCAGTTTCCGCAACGCAGATCTCAATCAGGTAGATTTACGCGGGGCCAATGTTATGGGAGCAGACTTCCAAGGGGCGATTTTTACACCTTCCTCCTCTAAACCTTCTAGCCAGTTCATTCAATTAGCACCTATTGCTTCGCAGTCTGGTCTGTTTAAAGGTGTTAATTTTGTCGATGCTAAAAATTTGAATCCTACTCAGATTGCCTATATTTGCGCTCAAGGCGGTCGTCATCCTCAGTGCCAATAGGGTGTCTCTCTGTTTTGTAAGTGGCGCGGGTGAAACCCGTGTCCTACAAAACAAAATGCAAAACCTGGGCTAATCAGTCAATCAGCTAGATTATTGCGCTGCTTGGGTGAAAATAAGTAACAAGATGCCTGGTTTAAAACTAGGAATTTGCTTGAATAGACCTGAGGGTGAATCAGCCTAGATGAAGGGCTGACGGCTGAAGTTGAATTGAGCGAGACAAATCAATCAATGCTACTGGTAGTGAGGAGTTGGCAATGAAGAGTCTTAAGCGCCTGTCGCAAAGTAAAAGTTGGGCTGGGTTGGCTACGGCGATCGCTCTAGGGGGCGCTGTTGTAGCGACAGGAGTTGAAGGTCTCGCCCCATCCGCAGCATCGGCACAGGCTGCCTATGGGAGTTATGTTGGCGTTGGTCCCTCGATTGGTCTCACCGATGGCTCTATAAACGAAGACAGCGAAAATGCTTTGGTCATTGCCGCGCGTTACAAGCTGCTGAAGTTGCCAATTTCTCTCAGAGCCCAAGCCTTGATTCTGAATGACAACACGGCGATCGTGCCTACCGTGTCCTACGACATCCCGCTGAGCTGGCAAGCGGATGCCTATATTGGGGCGGGATATTCCTTCTCAGAGGGCGACTCTACTTCGCCTCTAGGCAATCAAGATGCCTTTGCTATTCAACCAGGCATTGACTACGCTCTGCCCAACAGCAAACTCGTGGTGTTTGGCAACGCCATTATTGCCTTTGATGCTTACCGGGAGAGTGGTGGAACAGCGGTCTCTGTGCAAGGTGGAGTCGGATATCGATTTTAATTCCAGCGACTAGAAGCTAGGAGTCGGAAGCCAGGAGCCAGAATTTAGGTGGTTCTTGGCTTCTTCATCAAGGTAGTCATGGTAGCCAAAGAGATCTAGAAATAAAGCTATTCTTCGGCGATCGCCTTTTCTGGGGTAGTTTGATCAGGGTTTAGCATGCCACTCTGAATCACAAGTTGGGGCCAGACCAAGATAAAGAAACCCATCCAAGCCAGAATTGGCACTGCGACGAGGCAGGTGAACCAAATGGTGTGGGCGAGGAACCAACTGCCCGCAATAATGGTAATGCCCGTGAGCAAAATGGACCAAGGTTGGCACCACCAGGGTTTATAGGACCAAGGACTGATTTGAGAAGATTCGGACAAAATCTGACGCGATCGCTCCAGAACTCAACAGGGGTTATATAAAGAAACTGTGTTTTAGAAAGCACATTACTTTGAGTACAATGCTAAAACAAACATGACTAGAGTGTGGCTACTGCTCTAGTGATGGAAGGGGTACTGGACCATTCTGCAACTGTGTCTTCTGGCGATCGCCATGCCTCACCGCAACTTTGATTCTTTCCGAACTCAGCATTTGTCTGACCTGGAGTGGCCTGCTAATCCTGAACTGCAAGGCCAAATTACAGAATTGCAGAACTCCTATAGCTCCCACTATAAGTTGCTGAATGTAAATGCTTGGGCGATCGCGAAAACAATGGACAAGTTCTATCCAGGTTTTTGGAATCGCTTCATGGCAAATCGGCAAGTAGCGTTGCAGCAATTTCTGGAGCAGAAGCGCCAGCAAGCAGCTCAGGATGCAGCTTCTACACCGCCCTCTGCCAGCTTGGAAATTCCAGAAACTTCTAAATAGGTAAGGTGAGCATTGCCCACCCTACAAAACGATTTGAATAGCTTCTAAAAGCTGGCTCTAAGAGCGAGAAGCTGCCAAATTTAAGGGTTGATCCAGCTTGATTAAGATGAACTCGCTATCATCCGGTTTGCCTGGAGTCCGACCCGCACTAAAGGGATAGTTGTTGTCGTTGATCACCAAGAGCGTATTGGCGTCAATCGGTAACACGTCTTCGATCGTCACGAACGGGAAAGTAAACCGACCGTTCACAGTGCCATTACCACCCAGACCTTGAGGGTCAGAAATGTTGAGCAAATCTACGAGTAAATCCTTTTTGACAAAGCCAGCCTCGTCTTGCTGCCGCAAATCTACTTTGTAGAGACGCTTGAACTGGGCAGGATCACTAAAGTTGGGATTGTTAGGATCACCTTGGCGATTGTCCCGTTCAATCACAATAAACTCGGAGTCGTTAATGGCGGTAAAGTCGCCGATCGCATGATTGGGGTTTTCTAGCCGATAACCAAAAACTTTTCCGCTATAGCGCTTGCTGGCTAGGTCAAACTCATGAATCAGGAGGCGATCGCGCTGGGGGTCGCTGACCACAGGTTTTTCTAGCAAAGCGTAGAGCTTGGTGCCACTGGTATTCAGGGCCATGCCCTCAAAACCACCAGAGCGGGGCAAATTTGCCGCCGTAACCCGTTCTTGATCGGTAGGTAGGTTGGCGAAGGCAGGATTGTCAGGCGATTGAATGAAGGGGCGATCGCCGAGTTTGAGGAAGTTGGGTAGGGGAATGGGTGGTTCTAAAAGTTGACCATTGGCGCTGGTATGCAACAAATAAGGCCCAAATTCATCTCCAAACCAATAAGTTCCGTCACTCACCCGACGAAATGCCTCCAGATCAAAATCAGCTCCCGTTAATAGGCGACGCGATTTGATTGTTGCTGCAACTGGAATTCCTTGCGGTTGGCTGGGGGCGATGCTGCCCGGATAAATGTTTTGCTCCGCCACAATAGGGAAGCCAGTTTGGTTGCGGCGATCGCTAAGCGAGATAAAGCTTTGACGACTAAACTGGCTTAACCGCCCACCAGTTTTTAGGTTGACCGGAAAGACATGCCCAGAAGCAAAGTCGGGTTCAACAGCATAAAAGCGCAGGGGGTAATCTGGAGAATTAGCCTTGGCCCCATAACCGTTGTCTGACAGAACCAAAAAGGTGCCTGGTTTCGGTCCGGGCAGCACCGCAGAAAAACCTTGGACAGGTAGTTTCTCCACAAACGGCACCGAAACTTCATTCGTCGCGCTAATTAGCTGCCCAGAAGTGGGGCCAGGCGCAAAGGTATTGGCTGGCAGAACGGCACGTCCTACCAACTCTACGGCGATCGCAGGCACATATAGGCCTAAAGCGTAGAGGGTACTGACGACCGAAAAAATTGCCGTCAGTCCTGCAATGGAGACTCGTAACTTGGAATGGTGGGTTGAGCTTACAGCCTTGTTTGCGTTCATCGTCAGCAGTTGAGGTGTGGATAGTGCAACCATTAGCACTCAAAACTTACTGATGATGGGTTAAGGGAACCCTTGCCCAGCCGTTAAGATGTCCTTAAAAAAGGCTGATTTCATGAAAGATTGCTGGGAAAACTGCTACTCGCTGTCTTTAGCAACTACTTGAGGTAAACCCATACTGTAGTTAAGCACACGGCTCTCTAGGTTGTAGCTGATTTCTCCCTTCTTCACGAGCGATCGCACAAAGTGCTCCAAGTCTGAACCAATGCGACGCAGGTTATAGTCGGTTAAGTCCTCCCCTTCATTCGCAGCAACCAGCTCATCAAACTTGCGATATACCTGTTGCAAGGCAGCGTCATTCCATACAAACTCGTTGTCTGGGTCAACATCCAGAGTCAAAACGCCATCAGCAGGATTCAGTTCAGTGCCTTTCACTTCCGCAGTAAAGATGTGGATGTGGCGGGTTGTAGACTTGAGTAGCATAGGAAATGTTACGGTCTATTGAGTGTATTGACTCATTCTAAACTACGACCATGAAACTCCTGTTTATTCGTCATGCTCAGTCTGTGGGAAACATAGAACGGCGGATGCAGGGGCATGGTGAGTTTGAGCTTTCGGCCAACGGCAAAATCCAAGCGGGGAAGCTGGCTCAGCGTTTACTCGAAGAGTCTTGGTGGCCTTCCGCAGTCTATAGCAGTCCCCTAAAGCGGGCGGTACAAACCACCGAAATTTTGGTAAATCACTTTGTTACGGCTCCTTTGCCTGCTGCCGTCAGTGACCTAATCGATAGTGAAGATACTTCCCAAGTGAGCGTAGCCACAGGCTCTCAAAAACCCTGTACCTTCCAAGTCTCTTACGCTGATGAGCTGACAGAGTTTCAGAATGGCATTTTTCAAGGCTTAACTTGGATGGAGGCAAAGACGCGATACCCAGAGTTTTGCCGCACCTTAGAAACCTCGCCCGATTGGATTCAAATTCCCGAAGCCGAATCGCTACAAGAAGCTCGCGATCGCGCCCATGAATTCATTCAAAAGTTACTGGCCCAACATCAGGACTCCGACCAGATTTGGATTGTGACTCACAGTTGGATTTTGCAGCATTTGATCGCGGAGTTGATGGGTTGCGATCGCTCTTGGCGCTTACATGCCCGCAACACTGCCTTGTTTGAATTTTGGCTCGACCGATCGCGTTGGCACCTGCAAGACCAAAACCGTTTTAATACCGATCTCTGGCAAGTACGCCGCTTTAATGATTGCCGCCATCTCGCCTCTTGAAGCCTCAACAGTGACGCGATAAAGTCTCTGTCAAGACAGGTTTTTAACTAAGGTTTTTGAGTAGTTTCAATCCGCCTCAAGGTACAGTATTGTGAGCAGGGAACCTGGATGACTGCGGCTAAAGTTCAGGATTTTTATTTCGACCGCTGAGCGCACAATGGTAGATTCAATTGAAAATATTACCAAGCAAGCCCGCCAAGGCAGCGTGGCAGCGATTATTCAAGTTTTGAATGATAAGCTGGCAGATTCTGGTGTCAGAACCAGAGCCATTTTTGAGGATGGCGTGCTACAGCTTTTGTGCGAAGCTGCAGATGTCGATCAGCTAGAGCAATCTACCTTAGTTGAACGGGTGCGTCAGATTCTGGAGTCGATTTCACCGCGTAATATTCGCCGCGTCAAAATTAACAGCCGCATTGTGCGTGAGCAACAACTGTTATGGCTCGAAGAAATTAATCGCGACCCCGAAAATCAATTGCTTTGGTCGCAGGAAATTACTCTAACTCGACCTAACCTGTTCAAGCAGTTCATGGAGGATTTGCAGAGCCAGCAAGCGGAACAAGCGGCTGGTATGCCAAAAACTCCTTCTCCTCGCCAAGTCCGGGAGCAACGCCAATTCAAGCGAGGCGTGGTGGGCGGCACCTTAGCGAGTTTACTCTTGTTGCTGCTGGGTTGGGGTGCCTACAGTTGGTTTGGGCCGAAGTTGCAGGACAATAGCCAAGCAACTACAACTTCATCCCCAGAACCCGCCGAATCTCCTGAATCTAGCTCCGCTTCACCGACTCCAGCTAGTTCACCCGCACCTGCTACTAACTCTGCTGCTGCGATCGCGCCTAGTCCTTCTCCAGTTGCCCCGGCTAGCCCTAGCCCCAGTCCTCAAGCTGCGATCGCTCCCACTACTGCACCAACTTCTGCTGACCCTTTCGCCGATGCAGTGAGGCTCGCCGAACAAACTGCTAGCGATGGTAAAGCCGCTCAATCCTCAGCCGACTGGCTAGCTCTAGCCGCAAAATGGCAGCAAGCCTCTGACCTAATGGGCCAAGTAACTACCCAAGACAAGCGCTACAGCATCGCCCAAGATCGTACCGCCGTCTATCAACGCTTTAGCGAAGCTGCCTTGCAAGAAGCCAAAAAGAAACAAGGTCAAGCTGCTAGCAATTCCTCAGCTCCATAGCTGTAGGACCTATACAACTCGGTTAAGTAAGCTGGTTTATTGTCCCTTCTGTGTAAGAATTTGCGCCAATAGGTCTGGTGCAATCCGGAATCCAGCTTTATTGGTTAGGTCATCAATTACAGGCTGCAAAGACTGGAGTTCACCTATTTGCTTGGCTCGTAGCAGAACTCCCAGAATACCTGTTACTTTCAAACCTAATGATTTAGCAACTTTCCTACCTTCACGTTCATCCAATAGTAGCCAGTCTGCCTGAAGTTCAATAGCAAGAGCGATCGCTTCGGATTCTCCTTGGTCCAAAGTTTGATTGAGTAGTTGAATAAGGGTTTGGTTACCTACACTTTGAGTTCGAATCCATCCAGCTGAAATCGCTTCTCGAATGTTCTGAGAACCAGGCCGCTCCTCATTAATCTTTAACTCGTCAAGTACAACCTCTGGAATTAGAATTTCATCAAACTGGTGATGCAGAAGGATGAGCTGATTGACAATAGCTAAATTCAAAATTGGTGAAGTGTTACTCACTACGGGCATAGGTCAAATCGTCGTCTAATTCCTCAGAGCTATAGTGACGAAAGACTCTACGTTGTGCAAGCAATTGCCCAAATTCGTATTTATCTAGCTGGGCTAATTCCCGTGCTTTGCCAAAGGATAAAACATTCTGGGTGTAAAGAGCGATCGCTAATTCTTGTAGCAATTCCTGTTCAATCCGCTGCTCCGGTAGACGAATGGCTTGCAGAATGGAATCAGAAATTGAGATTTGTAGTCCCATCTACTTAAAGGTTGGTTGAGCTTCACCGACTACTACTATAGTAGATGGTACTCTCAGCAACCTCAGGCTAAGCCAAGATGCACTGGTGCTGGAGTGCTTGGTTTAGCAGGACGCGATACTCTTTTTGCTTGATGATGTAAGCTCCGAACCGCTCTAGGTGGGGGTTCATCATTTGGGCATCGAAGAAGACGAATTGGCGCGATCGCAAGCGTTCTACCAGCTTCACCAGTGCCACCTTCGAGCCATCGGGGATGTGGAAAAACATCGACTCGCCAATGAAAGCGCCACCGATGACGATGCCTAAAATTCCACCTGCTAAGCGATCGCCCTGCCAAGTCTCAAAGCTGTGTGCCCAACCTGCGGTGTGTAGCGCTTGGTAGATTTCTTTGAGTTGCGGGGAAATCCAAGTGGTTTCACGATCGGCACAGCCTTCTACCACTGCGGTAAAGTCTCGGTTCACCGCTACGGTAAAGCGCTCTTGATTCAAGACTCGTTGCAGCGATCGCGGATACCGAAACCGTTCATCTAGAGGAATCAGCGTGCGTTGACGGCTAGAATACCAATCCAACGCGCCCGACTCATCGGCCATCAAGAAATAGCCCTGAGCGTATCCCTGAACAATAGTGGGAACATCAAAGGGTAAGGATTTCGACGCCATCCTCAGTTACAGCTATGGTGTGCTCAAATTGGGCGGATAGCTTGCGGTCTTTGGTCACTGCCGTCCAATTGTCATCCAATACTTCGACTTCCCAAGTGCCTTCATTGATCATGGGTTCAATCGTGAACACCATGCCTGCTCGCAGCTTCTTGCCTGTGCCTCGCTTGCCGTAGTGAGGGATGAAAGGCTCAGTATGAAAGACGCGGTGGACTCCATGCCCTGTGAAGTCTTGAACCACCGAAAAACCTTCTGCTTCGGCATACTCCTGAATCGCGGCCCCAATGTCTCCGACTCGCGCATCTGGCTTAACTTCAGCAATGCCTCTTCTTAAAGATTCCTCGGTCACTTCCACCAACTTTTTCGCTAGAGGTGACGGTTGACCCACAAAGTAGGTTCTAGAAGTATCTCCATAAAAACCATCCACGATCGGCGTGACATCAATGTTGATGATGTCGCCTTCCTTCAAAATTTGCTTGGCGTTGGGGATACCGTGACAAACCACATGGTTAACGCTGGTACAGATTGACTTAGGAAAGCCATGATAACCCAGGGGAGCACTCTTAGCTCCGTGTGCTTGGGTCCAACGTTCTGCTTCGTCATTAATTTCTAAAGTACTAATGCCTGGTCTTACCAGCGGTTCTAAATGGCTCAGCAACTCAGATGCAAAGCGTCCAGCCTGACGCATTTTGTCTATTTCGCGATGCGAAAGCAGTACCAGCGGTTCTTTTCCCATTATCTTGAATCCCCCTTGTGTCTTGGCCGTACTATTTCACCAGATTAATTTTGCTAGTTGGGTTAAACATAACCCTGCAAATCTAGTTTGATGAAGCCGATCTGAATGGTTGTTGCAGTTTGTTCAGAGGCTCTAATCCGGCGTTGGGGTAGCGGTATAGTGGTTAGAGAAACCCTCTGTTTCCAAGAAGCATCCTAGTTAAGCTGAGCTAGCTTTCCTCTAGACTGCCTTCAAACAGTTGTCAATTTGCTAGGTCAATGGCCGAACCAATTCCCCCCATCACCCTGCCTCCTGCCGAAAACCCCCAGCAGGAAGGAGAATGGCTAAAAAGCGTTTTATGTCAGTGGCTAGACCACGAATTTATTCCTGAAGCAATTAACCAGCAGATCGCTGAGAGAGCCACTCAAGTTTTTGTTCGCCAACGGATGGAAGGCGAAAATGACTTAGGGTCACTCGTGATTGCCATCGTCACCGAAATGCAAGCCTTTGATTTTTCTAAAAGCTTTTTCAGCGAGTTTGCTGTAGCCAATGCAGTCAGCGACCTGCTCTTAGATAGCTTGGGAATCGATCGCTGCTGTGGTCAGTGATCGGAGTAGTCACTGAGTGAATTTTGGATTTCGGATTTTGGATCGCAAATGATTGACTAATCCAAAACCTAAAATCCAAAATCTGTTTACCAGCTAGACTTAACCACTCCGGGCAGCAGACCTTGGTGGGCCATTTCCCGGAATACGTGGCGAGACAAGCCAAAGTCACTGTAGTAGCCTCTAGGACGACCGGTCACCCAGCAGCGATTCCGCAAGCGAGTGGGGGCGCTGTTACGAGGCAACTGTTGGATTTGACGGTGAATTTCAAGTTTTGCTTGTTGGGAAGTTGCTTGGGCAAATTGTTCTTGTAGCTCTTCCCGTTTTTGAGCGTACTTGTCAACCAACTTCTGGCGACGCTTTTCCCGCTCAATCATGCTTTTCTTAGCCATGAATTGCCTGGTTTCTCTCAAATAAAGACAGCATTTTCTATTCTATCTGATTCAACAGACCCTGATCTACCCCCATGTCGATTAATCAGATTTGTGGGGCTGTGAGTAAGGGCGGTTGCAAAGCTGCTATATCCACCTTGTTTGGATCAGCGGAGGGGCAGAGGTCGGCTAGAAGGCAGCGATCGCAAGCAGGGTTACGAGCATTGCAAACCGCCCGCCCGTGATAAATGATCCGAATCGACCAATTTTCCCAATCTGGTTGTGGCAGCAGCTTAATCAAGTCCCGCTCAATATGAATGGGGTCCGTGTGCTTGGTGAGGCCTAAGCGTTGAGTCAGCCGCTTGACATGAGTATCGACCGTCACCCCCACATGAATCCCGTAGGCATGGGCTAATACCACATTCGCTGTTTTACGAGCCACACCTGGGAGTTTCAGCAAATCTTCCATCAACTTAGGCACTTGACCATTAAATTCAGTCTGAATCAAATAGCAAGCTGCCCGAATATTTTTGGCTTTGTTGCGGTAGAACCCGGTCGATCGCACTAAAGTTTCCAAGTCTAGTGGGTCAGCAGCAGCAAGTGCCGCAGCATCTGGAAAGCGGCGAAACAATTCTGGAGTAACCTGATTGACTCGTTCATCGGTGCATTGGGCCGAAAGAATTGTCGCCACCAGGAGTTGGACAGGAGTTTCGTAGTTAAGGGTGCAAGGGGCTTCTGGATAGAGTCGCTTCAAACGAATCAGGATTTCCAAAGCCCGTTGCTTTTTGGCAGACAGTTTTCGCGTAATGCTCATGGCATAGCAGAAGGAGCAGTAGATTCAGCCTGCTGATCTAAGGTTGAAACAACTTTTGTACAGGTTCTAGATTGACCGTATCGCGAATAATCAAGAAAATGCCCAAGCCCAACAAGAGCATCAAACCCGTTTGCATGACCCCATCTTGAATTTTGGTCGGTAGAGGTTTGCCCCGTAGCCCCTCGATTGCGAGAAAGGCCAACTGACCACCATCTAAAGCAGGTAAGGGCAAAATGTTGATAATGGCCAGGTTAACGCTGATCAGCGCCGCAAACTGGAATAAACTAGCGGCATCAGAACGAGCAATATTAGCTCCTAGAGCTACGATCGCCACTGGACCAGAAACCTGCTCAGCCGTTTCACCAAAGTTACTAATTAACTGACCAAAGCCTTGGACTGTCAGAACCACGATGCGCTGAAATTCATTGGCACCTGTGCTGAAGGCTTCCAAAATGTTGCTAGCTCGACGGCGCTTTACCTCGGCGTTTTGAGCCAGTTGCACCCCAATACGGCCTTTGCCTTCTGGGCCTAAGTCAGGCTTGACGCTGAGAGACAACGTTTCATCACCGCGTTGCACGGTAAGAGGCAGGGCTTCATTCGGGTGAGTTTGAATCTCTTCCATCAAGATCTGGATCGCTTGCTTGGAAGCACCTAATTCCCGATTGTTAACACTCAGGACGATGTCTCCAGATTTGATGCCTGCCTTTGTTGCGGCTGAACTAACCTCGGCGGCAACCTTGGGCACGATGACACCAGGTTGGTAGTTAAACTCTGGAGTGCCAACTGCGGCGACCTGACCAACAAGCAGGAAGTAGGCAAAAATTAAATTAGCAATTACGCCAGCGCTAATCACGATCGCCCGATCGAGCACGGGGCGATTTCGCAGTAGATTCGGATCTTCAGGGGGAATTTCGCTTTCTGGATCATCATCAGGAAAGCCAACGAACCCCCCTAATGGGAAAGCGCGAATGGCATATTCAGTTTCTGGCCCTTGATATTTCCACAGAACGGGGCCAAACCCTAAGGAAAAGCGATTCACGTGGATGCCTTGAGCCCGCGCTGCGGTGAAGTGACCCAACTCATGGACCACAATCAAGAGTGCTAAGACTGCGATCGCCGCCAAAACTGACATAGATTTAAGATCCGAAAAACGTCTGTTAGATATCTTTACTATTCTAAGATGCCTGAATCGTTGACGCCGACTCCATCTTAGAGAACCTCTCGCCGGAGGTAGGGTTGTAACACTTCAGGTAGACGGACTGTACCGTCTGGTTGCTGGTAATTTTCCAGAACCGCAGCCATCGTCCGACCGACTGCTAATCCAGAACCATTCAAGGTGTGAACCAGTTGGGTGCCCTTTTGCCCAGCTTCTTTAAAGCGAATATTGCCGCGTCGGGCTTGGAAATCTAGGAAGTTAGAACAGCTAGAAATTTCACGATATTTACCCGAAGCTGGCAACCAAACTTCCAGGTCGTAGCACTTGGCTGCGCCAAACCCTAAGTCCCCAGTGCAAAGCTCAATGACTCGATAAGGTAGCTTCAGCGCTTGCAAAATCGCTTCGGCATTTTGCACCAAAGCTTGATGTTCTTGCTCTGAGGTGCTGGGATGCACCAGCTTGACCAACTCCACTTTGTTAAATTGGTGCAGACGGATTAAGCCACGTGTGTCCCGACCATAGCTGCCTGCTTCTCGGCGAAAACAAGGCGTATAAGCACAGTGATGAATGGGTAACTGTTCTGCTGCCAGAATTTCATCGCGGTACAGATTGGTCACAGGAACTTCGGCTGTGGGAGCTAGCCAAAGATCATCTGACTCGCACTTGAAACTCTCTTCAGCAAATTTGGGCAATTGTCCTGTAGCAGTCAGCGATTCGCTATTAATCAAGAATGGCGGAATCACCTCTAGATAACCTGCCTCAGTTTGGCGATCGAGCATGAACTGAATCAAAGCTCGCTCCAATGCTGCTCCTGCACCGATAAGAGTCACAAATCGACTTTGCGCTACTTTAGTCGATCGCTCGGTGTTGAGAATGCCGAGTTTTTCACCAATTTCCCAGTGAGGCAAAATATTGGGGTTTTGCGGCTTGTATTCATCGCCCCAACGCCGCACCTCAACGTTTTCTTCCTCGCTCTGACCTACAGGGGTAGAGTCGCTGGGCAAGTTGGGTAGAGTCAGGAGCAACGCCTCAATCTGAGCTTTCAGTTCTTTTTCCTGTGGCTCTAAATTGCTGAGTTTGACCTTGATTTGGTTGCCTTCTTCCCGCAATTCTTGAATTTCTGGGCCTTTAGGGTCACTGCCCGATTTAATCTTTTGGCCGACGAGTTTCCCAATCTCGTTACCACGAGCTTGAAGTTGCGATCGCTCCTTCTCAATTTCCCGCTGTTGTTGATCCAATTGCAGAATCGGCTGAATGTCAAAATTGCCCGATCGGCGGTTCAGGCGTTCTTGGACTGCTTGTGGATTTTCCCGGATCTGCTTCAGATCAAGCACAAATCTTCCTCAAAATCTTGATTAATACTTCGGCAATAGATCAAGATATACCGTTTATTGAGCTTCTCTTTAAGTTTTGTGGGGCTTGACGGTTCCCTTGTCTCGCAGCAAACCTCTCCCCAAACCCTCTCCTTGAGGAGAGGGGCTCTGAACCTTGCTCCCCTTCTCTAGCAGGGAAGGGCTGGGGGTTAGGTCTCAAGATTAAGGCACGTCAAACGGAATCAACGCTTCTTCTGGGACATAGCTGTGGTAGCGGCCCCCATCTGAGAGCACTAATACCACCCTTAGCGACCAGTCTGGTTTGGCGGGTAAGTCTGCCCAAGGTACTGCCAGCTCTAAGCACTTGTCAATTCTGACTTGGGCGCGGCTGGGACGGGGATGCCATTGGTAATGCTCTCCCGCTTGCTGAAACCAAATGGATTCGGTTGCTAAGTTGATGCTGAGATGGTCGTGAAATAGATAATTCAAGGGCGCTTCGTCGGGCAGGTCCGCGATCGGCACTGGGCTGTTGTGCATGGTTTGGTTGGTGTAGAACCACAATAAATTCAGTTCTGGCGATCGCCCAATTCCCGCCTGCATCCCTGCCTGAAAGTCTAGACGTAGGTAAAAGTTTAAGTGATCAACTCCATACCAAAGCCGCTGCATCGGGCTGCTACGGTGCATGGTGCCTCTGGCTCCCCCTACCTCAATGCGACCTGCTTTATCCCAATCCTGCTCATCTCCACGTCCATCAATCACTGGATGGATAAACCCTTGAGGACGGTGGTCTCCCTTCGCTTCATGAACCTCAATGGGACGGTACAAGTGGGACGGTACTGGCTCGTTCAGGGCTTGATAGATAGCGCACAAGTGTTCGCGGAAGAGTTGGTCAAAAATGGCATCTTGGTTGGAAGAGTGCCCTTCACCAAACCACCAAAACCAATCGGAGCCTTCAGCGGCGTAAAGCGCTTCCCAAGCGGCAGGATTGCTTTCTTCAGTGGCTTCGGGGTGGTTAGCTAGTGCTTGGCGGGCTTCGGTGAGCAGATCCCAGGCCCGATTTTTCGCCGGATCGCCAATCCAAGTTGTGAAGCTACCGTCTACCCAAGAACCGCTGTGGAGTTGAGCCGCTGGTATGGTTTCCGTCGGTGGGAATTTCTCGACAAACTCAGAAACCGTGACCAACTTAATATCTTGATCGTTACTGAGGGTTTGATAGAAAGCTTCTAAGAACGGTTTGCCATCTTGTTGATAAAACTCCCAGCAGTTTTCGCCGTCTAACGCAATCGTGACAAGCCAAGGCTGTTCCAGAGCGGTGCTGCCACTGGATTGGCGTTTCTTCAGCGATCGCGCGATCGCCTCCAAGTGCCCCACCAAATCAGCGGCGGCCCGCTTCGGCTCCATGGCGCTGTAAGTAAACCCAATCAAGTCAGACAAACGGTGATCTCTGAATACGATCGCCAAGTCACCATTTGGAGTTTCTAGGCGATACGGTCGGTACAAGAGTTCTGGCTCATGGACGTTACCCAGACCGTCGCGATGGAAGAAATGCTTCAGCGTCCAGCCCAACACCGCTTCATCGGAGCACAACCAGTTAAATCCTTGTTTCGCCACATGTGGCAAGATTTCTGGGCTCACTGACTGCTCCGAGGGCCATAGACCCCGGGGTGCCTGCCCAAAGCGATCGAGATACATATCCCAAGATTTCTGCAAATGGCGCGGAATGTCCTCTGCCCACTGAAACCGCTGTTCTGGCAATTTCATATTAGGAATCGCCACTCGCCCAGCGTTGGTATCAGCCAGCAGCGGCAGAATCGGGTGGGTGTAGGGCGAAGTCGTCACTTCTAGCTGCCCTGTCTCCTGCATGGCCCGGTGCTGCGGAATAATGCGGCTGAGAATCTCGCGCTGCTTGGAGTAAATGCGCTGGCGATCGCCAATCGTAAAGTTGCGGCCCTGCTTTAGCCACTGCTCAATCTCGGGGTCATCCCAGAACAGGGGATCTATCCAGGCTAAGTTGTGCCAAGCTAGCAGGTCGCTATAGTCTTGCAAGTTCCAGTTTTCTAAGCACCATGCCTCCCCTCGGTCCTGCCGCTGACCGTATAGCTCAGCATAGCGAGGATGTGGATCGATCAAGGTATGGTGGTTGGCATCAAAGAAATGCCCCACAATAAATTCTTTTTGCTCTCGCGTCAGTTGCTCTGTGGGCAACAAAGCAACTGAAAGATAAGGGTCGAATGCTTGTCCCGCTACGTAGTCTTCAATTTGCAGGATCAAAGACGGCACCAAATTGACCGTTTGATGCAGCTTGGGGTAACGCTCTAGTAACAACACCAGATCCAAATAATCTTTTGTACCGTGCAATCGCACCCAAGGCAGACGGTACTGACCCGCCACGCGCGATTTGTACAACGGCTGGTGCTGATGCCAGATAAAAGCGACGTAGAGAGGATAAGTCATAGGAATTGTGAAGGAGCTCTTACCATAAAAAATAAACAGGAAAGATGGACTTACCTTCCCTGTTTAATCACTTTATGCACAGTGTAAAAAAACGGTTGATGTCAGTAACGTTTCCTTACATGACCTGTTCAACGTCAGCAATTTCTGGAATAAATTCCCGCAAGCGCCGCTCAATGCCCATGCGAAGCGTCATTGTAGAACTGGGGCAAGAGCCACAAGCGCCTTGGAGCCGTAGTTTGACTACTGGTCCATCAATATCTACAAGTTCGACGTTGCCGCCATCCGAGATCAAGTAGGGACGCAGTTCATCCAGTACTTTTTCTACGTTTTCTGAGGTTAACGCTAGAGTTTCAGCCATAGTTTCCCTTTCGCAGTCTGTCAATTGCAGCGATATTGATCCTAGGTTTATCCTAACGCTACAAAGGTAAAGACCGCACGGGAGCTTCTGGCTCCAGCAGAGAATGTTTAGCTTATTGCGGTAATCGCTCTACCAAGAGGTCTACCGACTCATTTAATGAAGTAGTAGTGCTCATAATCGGCTCTTGAAATAGAGGCACGTCAAAAGTAACCGTTGAGCCTAATCCTTCACCCAAACTGTAGAAGTTGACCACGCCACCCATTGCCTCGACCAAGCGTTGCGAGATGGCGAGCCCTAAACCTGTACCGCCATATTGACGAGTTCGGGAACCATCTACCTGGCTAAAGGATTGGAACAATTTATCTTGTTTGTCGAGAGAAACGCCAATGCCTGTGTCGGCCACTCGGATTTTCACCATTCCAGGCCGCTCATTGTTCTGTACAGTAACTTTCTTCTTCACCACTTCAGCGCTGATCGTGATGCCGCCTTCATGGGTGAATTTAATGGCATTTCCCACTAAATTCAGCATCACTTGCAGCAAGCGCTGATAGTTACCCTCCAAAATAATTTGGTCGTAAGTAGGGGGCAAATTGATTTCAAAATTTAAGTTTTTCTGTTGGGCTTGAATTTGTCTTTGGGAAAAGTTTTCCACTGCGGACAAGAGTTCGTTGAGGTTGACAGGGCTTAACTCTAGCTGCATCTTGCCAGCCTCGATTCTGGCAATGTCAAGGATGTCATTGATCAGCTGCATGAGATGAATAGCACAGTCGTAAGCTTCTTCGATAAACTCGTGCTGCTCTTCTGGGCTGTCGACCATGTCATCCATCACCAGCTTGAGGAAGCCGATCATGCCATTCAGCGGAGTGCGGAGTTCGTGGGATGTATTGGCCAAGAACTCACTTTTAAGACGCGATGCTTCTTCAGCTTGCTGGCTAGCTTCTTCTAACTCGCGATGTTTCTGGACTAAATCTTCGTTGACTTTTTGGAGTTGGTTGGCTAAGGTCTGACTCGCGGTAAATAGAGTGGCGTGGGCGATCGCGGTTCCCACTTGGTCGGCCAGCTCTCTCACTAGGTCAATTTCAGCTTCGCTCCACATCCGAGGGCGATCGCACTGGTACAAGCAAATCAAGCCGTTGGGTTGATCTTGGTAGCAGGTAGCAACCATCAAAATTGATTGCTTCGGCCCCTCCAGAACTTGCGCCGTGGAACCGTTACTTGAGTGATTTCCTTCCTGACCGCTGTAAGCGCCATTGAAAATATGCATCGTATTGGCGCTTTGCTCGAGCAAAATCGGCTCCAGTAGAGTCAGCGCCTGTCTGACATGGACTTCCTCAGCAATTTTTAGGGTCTGCCCTTGCATGGAGGGAGCCTGATCCTGACAAAATTCTGCCACCACCTTGACAGCAGAATTGCCACTTTCGTAGGGACAGATAATGCAGCGGCTGACGCCTAAAGCTTTACCCAAACCATTAACGGTTTGCTGCCAAATCGTCTCTAAGTCAAGGGTGCGCCGGATGTTCCAAGCAATTTGGGTGAGTAGTTTTTGATAGCGATCTGAATTAGGAGCTTCATGGCGGGGGAAATCTGCTTCAACGGCAACTCCTTGATCCCGACCAGAGGTGGATAGTCGTCTACCCATGACCAAGGCTGTTGTAGCGATGCCGCTGGGAGTAAGGATAGGACTAACAATCAAGTCGAAGAGTAGGTATTGATCGCCGAAGCGAAAGGGATAGGTAAAGCGATCGGGAGTTAAATAGTCTAAGACTCGTCGCACCCGTCCTAGATAAGGATTGAGCGCTGCTGGGCCAAACCCTTCTCCGAGGCCATGACCTACCAGTTGATCTGGTGTAAGTCCAAAGTGTTCAGCTTCCTGCCAATAAAACGAAAGGTATTCCCCTGTAACCGTTTGGGTAAATACCAACTCAGACCCTAATCCCTGCAAGTATTCAGGGTTATCAGTAGCAGGTACTAATTCTGTCAGTTCCGTTAATGAAAATTTAGAGTCGGCGGAAGAGGTCATTAGTATAGGATGCGAAACTGCGAAGGGTGCGAATAGAGAAGCACTACGTTAGGCTTAATTTCTTTCAGCTTAGTGAGGCTTCGCGATCGCCTAGAAGGACAGAGTAGATGCAACCAAGCAAATGTCTAGAACCCAAGAAACCGTTCGCTATATTCAGGAAAACTGCTATGAGTAGTAGAACTTGGCTGGCCCTGACTGGCCTAGGCACTGATATACAAGCAGTTATCCCAGTTCGGCAGTTTAATTAACCTTCAAGGTTTGAGGTGAGCCGCTAGATCAATCATTCCACTCGCCTCTGGGGGGCACCGGAGGATTTCTAGGCAGGGTTCGAGATAGTTCGTAGTCCGAGGAAGATTCTCCCCTCAACCACTGCCGTACTGCTGTCTCAATCACCTTACTAGGATCGCTGGTGAGATGTTGAATTTGATCAAGCAATTCTGGGTCTAAATGAATTGCAATCTCAACCTTATCCGATGGTCGTGGGGAAGGGCTAGCCTGCTCACTCATAAGTAATGACAGAGATCTTCAGTGGATCAAATGCGAAGAGACTGGGAAGGCGGCAACGGTTTTTAAGTAGTTTCGCCCTCAAGCAACACCCAAAACGTTTTTTGAAGGATCAAAAATACATCTGAGTCATAAAAAAATCTAGACACAGGAATTGAGTTCCTACGTGCATTGTACATGCTGCCCTCTAATCCCGCGGCATATCTGCATTCAACCTCGGCGATCTAGCTCTGTTTGAGGCTGGGTCGAGCTAAGCTAGCTTTGTAAGAGCTGTGCCTGTCGTGGCTGTTTGAGCCTAGAGTCCTTGCGCTTGCAGACCGAGGATTGTGTCAAAATGCATTACAGAGCCTTCTAAATCCGCCCCTAATTTGCCCTGGCTTTGGGCTAATTCACAAAGCTGAAATTGTTTCTTAGTCATCTTCATCCTGCCTGTTAATTGAGCCAGCTATATGACCGACGTGCCCGTTTCTCGCATTCGTAATTTTTCGATCATTGCCCATATTGACCACGGAAAATCTACCCTCGCGGATCGCCTGCTACAAACAACTGGCACTGTTAGTGATCGGGATATGAAGGCCCAGTTTCTAGACAATATGGATCTAGAGCGCGAGCGGGGGATCACTATCAAGCTCCAAGCAGCGCGGATGAACTACAAGGCTCGTGATGGCGAGCAGTATGTCCTTAATTTGATTGATACACCAGGGCACGTAGATTTCTCTTATGAGGTGTCGCGATCGCTCGCAGCTTGTGAAGGCGCGTTGTTGGTAGTCGACGCCTCGCAGGGTGTAGAGGCGCAAACGCTAGCCAACGTCTATTTAGCTTTAGAACATAATCTAGAAATTATTCCAGTCCTGAACAAAATTGATTTGCCTGGTGCCGACCCGGAGCGGGTCAAGCAAGAAATTGAAGAGGTCGTGGGTCTCGACTGTAGTGGGGCTATTTTGGCCTCGGCTAAAGAAGGACTGGGCATTAATGAAATTTTGGAGTCGATCGTCCACTTGGTGCCCCCGCCGAAGGACACCATTAACGATCGCTTGCGAGCCTTGATTTTTGACAGTTACTACGATAGCTACCGGGGTGTGGTCGTTTATTTCCGAGTCATGGATGGCACGGTGAAAAAAGGCGATCGCATTCGGCTGATGGCCTCGAAAAAAGAGTACCAAATTGACGAACTAGGCGTACTTTCGCCCACCCAAGTCCAAGTGGATGAGCTGCATGCTGGCGAGGTAGGCTACCTAGCAGCGGCAATCAAAGCGGTTGAAGATGCGCGGGTCGGTGACACAATTACCCAAGCCAATGCCTTGGCAGCCGAGCCGCTCCCAGGCTATACAGAAGCCAAGCCGATGGTGTTCTGCGGCATGTTCCCCGTAGACGCCGATCAGTACGAGGATTTGCGGGAAGCCCTGGAAAAACTCAAGCTCAATGATGCAGCGCTTTACTACGAACCGGAAACCTCTAGCGCGATGGGCTTTGGGTTTCGTTGTGGTTTCCTCGGCCTGTTGCACATGGAAATTGTGCAAGAACGGTTGGAGCGAGAATACAACCTGAATTTGATTATTACGGCTCCCTCGGTGATCTATCGAGTCACGACTATGAAAGGCGAAGTGACTCTCGTAGACAATCCGAGTCGTTTACCGGGCCCTCAAGAGCGCGAGAAAATTGAAGAGCCTTACGTCCAAGTAGACATGATTACGCCGGAGGAGTACGTCGGTACCCTGATGGAGTTGAGTCAGACCCGACGGGGGGTATTCAAAGATATGAAATACCTCACTAAAGGCCGTACAACGCTGATTTATGAGTTGCCTTTGGCTGAGGTAGTGACCGACTTCTTTGATCAGATGAAGTCGCGATCGCGCGGTTACGCCAGCATGGAATACCACTTAATTGACTATCAGGAAAATCCGCTGGTGCGCCTAGACATCATGATTAACGGCGATCCAGTAGACTCATTGGCTACGATTGTTCACCGCGACAAAGCTTATGGAGTGGGTCGCGTGTTGGTCGAAAAGCTTAAAGAACTAATTCCTCGCCACCAGTTCAAGATTCCTCTACAGGCAGCCATTGGCTCCAAAGTCATTGCCAGCGAAAGTATCCCAGCGTTACGCAAGGACGTACTGGCTAAATGCTATGGCGGTGACATTAGCCGGAAGAAGAAGCTGCTGCAAAAGCAAGCCAAGGGTAAAAAGCGCATGAAGGCCATCGGTACCGTAGATGTGCCCCAAGAGGCGTTTATGGCTGTCTTGCGCCTGGATCAGTCCTAATTTGGGCTTTGGGCGGCATTACTGAGGTTAGTTCGCCTCGCAAATAAATTTACTTGCATTTGTACTTGCCGTTGGCAGCACTCCCACTCGAAAGCACCTTGCGGGGAAACTACTGAGTGGGAGTATTTTTTGCAAGCCACACGTAACTCGTGATTGATGTAACGCTTACTGGCGGAATTTTCATCAGCGTCAGCAGGCTCAGGAATTCAAGTTAAAGTCTGATTACATCTGAGCTGTGCTCAAGACTCCTATTTTGGTCAATTCAGCATCTTCCGATTGACATATTTGATATTAAATTTATTCTGATTCTTAGATTATTTACTGGCTAATGCTGAGGCTCTTCAAGCCTAGAGGGCACTAGAGCGATCGCTCCTGAACAGACATTCTCAGCATTTTGGCATTGACTTACTTGGTCTCCGGTAAGGCTAAACTAGGCTAATTTTCATCATTTCAGGGTTGCTATTAAGTTTTGGTGAATTCTACGGTTTTAGATCTGACTCCACCCAAAATTTCTGTTAGTTTTCTAAACAAATCAGTACAAATACGGCAACGCTAGACAGTCCAAAAATCAGAGGTTAACTTAGAGGACAGCTTTCCTCCAAAGAGCTAATCCAACAGCTTAGAAACCTTGAATCGGCCCTAACGTCCGTTTTCCAGTTGACTCAGGATTGGGTTGTAAAATAATTCAACCCTCTTCAAATATCTGTAGCTTCAAACTATGAGAATTTTAGTCACAGGTGGTGCTGGATTTATTGGTTCACATCTCATAGATCGATTGATGACAGAGGGACACGAAGTCCTTTGCATCGATAACTTCTATACGGGACATAAACGGAATTTGCTGAAATGGCTAAATCATCCCTATTTTGAGTTGATTCGCCATGACATCACCGAACCTATTTCCCTGGAAGTGGACCAGATTTATCACCTAGCCTGTCCAGCCTCGCCAGTGCACTATCAGTACAATCCAGTCAAAACCATCAAAACTAATGTGATGGGCACTTTGAATATGCTGGGCTTGGCTAAACGAGTCAAAGCGAGATTTTTCCTCGCTTCTACTTCTGAGGTTTATGGTGATCCAGAGCAGCATCCTCAAACTGAGGAATACCGAGGGAATGTCAACCCTATTGGTATTCGTAGCTGCTACGACGAGGGTAAACGGGTTGCAGAAACCCTAGCTTTTGATTACCACCGCCAAAATGATGTTGAAGTTCGCGTGGCTCGAATCTTCAATACCTACGGCCCCAGAATGCTAGAAAACGACGGTCGGGTTGTCAGTAACTTTGTTGTTCAAGCTCTGCGAGGAGTTCCCCTGACTGTTTATGGGGATGGCTCTCAAACTCGAAGCTTTTGCTACGTCTCAGATTTAGTAGACGGTTTCATCCGTTTAATGAACGGTGAGCATACTGGTCCTGTAAATTTGGGGAATCCTGATGAGTACACCATCTTGCAACTGGCTCAAGCCGTGCAACAAATGGTAGCTCCAGACGTGGCAATTCGATTTGAACCGTTACCCCAGGACGATCCCCGTCGCCGTAAGCCCGACATCACCAAAGCTAAAACTTGGCTGGGATGGCAGCCGACTGTTCCCTTACAGGATGGCTTGCGGTTAACTGTAGAAGATTTTCGGACTCGGATTACAAGCCCAAATCCAGATAGTAATCCGTCCGTCAACGATTTAACTGGCTCTCCTGCCATGTTGAAAACGTTCTAAAGCGTTCCCTGCCTCGTTCTGATTTCCTGACCTTTCACCTTCATTTGCCCCTTTTCGAGGACTCACCCTATGCGCGTTTGTGTCATTGGTACTGGATACGTTGGCCTAGTAACTGGAGTCTGCTTGGCTCACATTGGACATGATGTGATCTGCGTTGATAACAACGAAGAGAAAGTCAAACTGATGCAGGCTGGTCAATCTCCCATCTTTGAACCGGGGCTGTCAGAGTTGATGCAGTCTTCAATTCAGCGTGGAAAGATTCAATTCACAACTGACTTGGGTGCAGGTGTTAACCACGGCGAAGTACTCTTCATTGCAGTGGGTACACCTCCACTACCAACCGGCGAAAGTGATACTCGCTATGTAGAAGCAGTAGCTCGCGGCATCGGTAGCCATCTCAACGGCGGCTACAAGGTGATTGTGAACAAGTCCACCGTACCGATCGGCTCAGGTGACTGGGTCAGAATGATTGTGCTCGATGGGATTGCTGAGCGTCAGCAAACTTTGGTCGGCGCTGGCGGTGCAATAGCTGAAGAAAGCCTCGGTGCTCAGTTCGATGTAGTCAGCAACCCTGAATTCTTGCGGGAAGGTTCGGCTGTATACGACACCTTCAACCCTGACCGGATTGTTTTGGGCAGCAACAGCTCTAAAGCGATCGCGATGATGCAAGAACTCTACACACCAATTACAGAGCGGCAGTTTGCGGAAGACAAGTCTTTGCCCCCAGTGCCAGTGGTTAGCACCGACATCAGCTCGGCAGAAATGGTGAAGTATGCTTCCAATGCCTTCCTAGCTACCAAAATCAGCTTTATTAACGAAGTTGCCAACATTTGCGATCGCGTTGGCGCTGATGTCGTACAAGTGGCGAAAGGGATTGGTCTAGACTCTCGGATTGGTAGCAAATTCTTACAAGCTGGGATTGGCTGGGGTGGTTCCTGCTTCCCCAAAGACGTTTCAGCACTGATTCATACTGCTGATGACTACGGCTACGAAGCTCACTTGCTCAAGGCTGCGGTCAGCGTCAACCAGCGCCAACGCTTGATTGCGCTTGAAAAACTCCAGCAAGTCCTCAAAATTTTGAAAGGCAAAACGGTTGGTTTGTTGGGTCTGACCTTCAAGCCCGACACAGACGATATGCGGGATGCGCCTGCTCTAGACTTGATTGAGCATCTAACTCGTTTGGGCACCAAGGTGAAGGCTTACGACCCCATCGTTTCCCAAACTGGTTTGCGTCATGGCTTGTCCAACGTACTAGTAGAAACTGACCCTGAGCGCTTGGCTGATGGTTGCGATGCCTTGGTGTTAGTGACCGACTGGCAGCAATTCCGCACCCTCGACTACGCGAAGATGGCGAAGTTAATGAACAACCCCGTCATGATCGATGGCCGTAACTTCCTCGAAGAAGAAATCCTAGAGCGGGCTGGCTTCCGTTATCTAGGTGTGGGTCGGTAGACTCTTAACTGAAGCTTGGTCTGAACTAGACTCACTGACTTTCAGTATCTAAGCACGCTCTAGAAAATGCACCCTTTCCATAAAGAGGGGTGCATTTTTTTCGGTTTTTTTGATTGCGATTACAGCAAAGGTTTCGCTTCAGCGTAGGCAGCCAAATCTAGCTGAGCTAGGCGATCGTACGCTTGCGCAATGGCGCGATCGCCCCGTAAAAATCCCGTATTAGCCCCCGGACAGATAAAGCTGAGGGTTTGAGGCGTAAATCGCTCCAGTAGTTTTTGAATGCTCCGCAACTGGCGGGGCCAGTGGAAAGTTTTGGCAATCCGCAACGGCACAGGCTCCCCTTGAGCGCTGGGGATTAAGTGACGCCCAGAGAACAGTACCCCACCATAGGCTTGGTGATAAAGACAAGCGGAGCCCGGAGAATGTCCTGGGGTCCATAGAGCTTGAGCACCTGGGTAAAACGAGAAGGTTTCATGAAATTGAATCGGATTTAACCCTGGCAGCAAATAGGCTTCCTGCTCTTGGACCACGATTTGGCAGCCGAGGGTTTGTTGGATTTCACTGACATATTTGCTAATGCCGCCGCGATGAGTGATAAACAGCCAGCGGACACCACCCTGAGCTTGTAAAAACTGTAGGTTGGCTTCGTTCCAAGCAGGACAATCGACCAGGATATTGGCATCGTTTCCTACAATGAAATAAGCAGTACCACCCAAAATATCTCGGTTGGGTGGGAAAGCGTACAGGGTGTAAGGAGGTTGTCCATCCAAGACAACACGAGGCTGCTTTGATAGTGAGCTTTGTGGCTCCGGCATAGTCTTAGTTTGGCTTTGGAGTTCTTGTAAATTGAGAATACGCTGGCAACAGCTCGTGAGACATGTCTACCAGGCTAGTGGGCTTCTTGCATAGTAGTTTGGCTAGGGCTTGGCCCCACTCAAACTAATCACGAAATCTAATTTGCAGCAGGCTAGTGATAATGTTGCTTACTGGTCATGAAAGTGTTTAAGACATCCTCTGAAGGCCACTTGAGATTAATAGCATGACTTTTTGGTTGCTCTCACTCGTATTCTTGCTTGGCTTCATTACCTACCTGGTTGTGCAGCGCAATGTTGCTAGCATTACCCGCACTCCAGTCTGGATTCTATGGCTGGTAATGATGACGCCTGCGCTAATTTGGAGTACCTGGACCCTAGTTTACGGTGAGAATAATCCGCCACCGCCTATTTTAGTGATCGGGCCTTTTGTCACCTGTACCCTCCTGTATTGGTTGTTAATTCGGGTAGGGCGCATCCCTAATTCTGCTAGCAAGACTGCTGAGGCGACTAGCCCACCTACATCGCCGGAAACGAAGCATTCTTTATTAGCTGACCCAACGGCGACGGAAGCAAAAACTGTAGTTAAGCCTCTCAATAAAGAGGAAGAGGCTAGCTTGCAAAGCTGCTTTCCTTGGTCAGTCTACTATGTTCAGAACTTTGAGTACCGACCTCAAGCGGTGATTTGTCGGGGACAGCTGCGCACTACACCCGACGCAGCTTATCAGACGATTCGGGACAATATTGAAGCTCAATTTGGCGATCGCTTCTTGGTGATGCTGCAAGAAGGAGCGAATGGCAAACCTTTTTTCGCCTTAGTGCCCAATCCCCAAAGTCAGCAAGCCGATCAATCGAAGCAAGAGCCTTTAACTCGACCCGGATTGGCACTGGGATTATTAATTGCCACGCTTTTCACTACTACCCTAGCGGGGATTGAAATTGCGGGCGTAACGGTGACTTCGCTTTCGCAGTTGTTTGCAGAACCGCAGCTATTTTCGGCTGGGTTGCCCTATGCCTTGGCTTTAATGACAATTTTGGGAATTCATGAGTCGGGGCACTATTGGACGGCTCGCTTTTATAAAGTGCGGGCGACGTTGCCCTATTTCATTCCCATTCCTTTCTTCCTGGGAACATTTGGCGCGTTCATTCAAATCCGCTCCCCCATCCCTAATCGTAAAGCGCTGTTCGATCTAGGTATTTCAGGGCCCATGACTGGGCTGATCATTACATTGCCCATCTTGCTGTGGGGGTTAATGCACTCTACGACTGTGGCTGCGACTGATAAGCTTGGCCTCAATTTCAATGCCTTGAATCCTAGTACCTCGCTTTTACTGGCGCTATTAAGTAAATTGGCCTTGGGTGCTGCCTTGACGGCTGAAACTTCGATTAAATTGCATCCAGTGGCGATCGCAGGTTGCTTAGGCCTCATTGTGACAGCGCTTAATCTAATGCCGGTGGGACAACTCGATGGCGGCCATGTGGTGCATGCGATGTATGGGCAGCGAGCTGGAGCCTTAATTGGTCAAGTGACACGGCTGCTGGTACTGGGGCTATCGCTGGTGCAACCGGATTTCTTTCTCTGGGCAGTGCTGCTATTTTTTATGCCAGTGGTAGATGCACCCGCACTCAACGACGTGAGCGAACTCGACAATCGGCGAGATTTACTGGGATTGTTTACTTTGGGCTTGCTCTTGATGATTATTTTGCCTGCCCCCAAGGTTGTGACTCAAATCCTAGGTTTTTAAGACATACTGCTGAAAGCCTGACTTGATGGAAGCAGGAAGGAACGTTGCCGATGACTCAAGACGTTAGACAGTGGCTATCTGAAATCAAAGCTTTGCAACAGCAATTGGCTGAAGCGGAGCGAGAACGAGACGCAGCTTATACGAGTGCGACTAACTGGCGGCGGCTCTACGAAACCGAGGCCCAACAGCGCCGCACGGAGACGAACCTAACGCAACAGGCGATCGCGGATTTGCAAACGGAGATTCAGCAGTTGCAAGGCGGCATCATCTTTGGTGACAATGCCAGCCACCCTGCCGCAGAAATGAGTCAAGCTTTAGACCAGCTCCAAACGCCCGCTGAGCTACGCGAGAAGTTGGGGCAAATCTTGCAAGAGCAAAGTCGCCTCCAAGGTGAAGTGGAGCGATTGGTACAGGCGTTGCAGCTAGAGCAGACCAACCATGCCCAAACTCGTAAAAGCTTAACTACTGCCTTAGGCGATACGATTGACTTACTGACGAAAGAGCGAGCCATCAAACAAGTAGAAAAAAGCACCAGTAGTATGACTAATACTGGTGCTGATTCAGCTTCTGAGAATCTAGATTTAGAGGCAACTAAAAGCCCATTGCTTGAGCTACCGCCGTTAAATCAGGCGCAATTCCCTGTTTAAACTGGTTGGCGCTGTGTTTGATGGCTGAGTCTGGATCTTTCAAGCCATTGCCTGTGAGGACACAAACCACCGTAGCTCCCGTAGGAATTTGATCTTTCACCTTTAGCATGCCTGCTACTGATGCGGCACTGGCAGGTTCACAGAATACACCTTCTTGGGAAGCCAAGAGGCGATAAGCTTCTAGAATTTCCTCATCGGTGACCGGGTTGAAAGCGCCTTGACTGGCATCTTTAACGGCGATCGCTTTTTCCCAATTCGCCGGATTGCCGATGCGAATAGCAGTTGCCAATGTTTCAGGATGCTCAACCGGAACGCCGGAAATTAGAGGGGCAGCACCTGCGGCCTGGAAGCCCATCATTCGGGGTAGGCGATCGCAACGACCCTCCTGGTGATACTGGCAAAAACCCATCCAGTAAGCAGAAATATTACCCGCATTGCCTACAGGAATGCAGAGCCAATCGGGGGCGTTACCTAGCACATCCACAATTTCAAAGGCGGCGGTTTTCTGTCCTTCCAAACGGTAGGGATTCACCGAGTTCACCAAAGTAACGGGGTGAGTTTCGGCCATTTCCCGCACAATTTCTAAGGCTCGGTCAAAGTTGCCTTGAATTGCTAGGACTTCAGCGCCATACAGTAAAGCCTGAGCGAGTTTGCCTAAGGCGACATAGCCTTCGGGAATTAAGACAAAGGCACGCATGCCACCCCGACGGGCATAAGCGGCGGCTGCGGCAGAAGTGTTGCCCGTACTGGCACAAATGACAGCTTGCGCTCCCGCTTCTTTGGCTTTGGAAATTGCCAAAGTCATGCCTCGATCTTTGAAACTTCCAGTAGGGTTAAGGCCGTCATATTTTACGAACACCCGCACCTGCCTACCAATCTGCTCTGCGATCGCAGGGACCGGAATCAGGGGGGTATTGCCCTCATGCAGCGTTACTACAGGAGTCTGGTCGGTAACGGGTAGATAGGGTCGGTAAGCTTCAATCAGACCTGGCCAACTTACGGCTTTTGGTGCAGATCCAACAGAGGAATTAGCGGAGGACAGGCTTAGAGTCACAATGTCAGCTAGGTGGGTTCCAAAAAAATTGAAGTAAACCTTAGTGTATCGCGATCGGCAAACTTCTCTAAACTTTCAGTGTGCCCACCCTGAGCTTGCGCCTGAACTTATCAGTGTCACGCTCAAATATCGATACATTCCTTCACCTTAGTTCATTAATCCAGTAAAATAAGCAAATGGTGTGAGTAAGCAAAAATGACTAGTCAACTACTGATCTCGACAAGTGCATCCAGCTCATCTAGTGCTCCCAGCGGTCTAGAACCCGGTGAACCTGCCAGTAGTAGCACAGCCGTCTCGGAAGCCAGAAATCGTTTAATAGAATCCATGAAAAAATCTGCTTATCAAGTTGATCACCAAGTTAGAGTCCTAACCTTGCAAGCAGAGGCAGAGGCTTTACTTCAGCAACTGCAAGCTTTAAAACAGCAACGTTCGATCTCAGAACTAGCTTTAACTCATCGCCCCTAAGCGGCAGTCAGCCCCTCACCCGCTAATCCCTGCTTTCAAGGTCGGGAGCAGGGACACGGAACTTTTCTTTTCTCAGCGAGTGCTATGGGGTGAGATAATTTTGCTCTGCGATCGCCAGCTACGAACTCGCTACGAACCGGAGTGATGCTCAATGGTGTGGGCCGCTGCGGCTTGCGGATAGCCAATATGAGAAATTTCTAGCCCTATCTCTAAAAAACTTAATACTTAAATTCAATCTTGTGGTAAAAAGGACTGGTTACTGAGCTTGCAGCTAGAGTGGCACTTTGGTTTGCAGCACTCATTTTTGCTGCCAAGTTTTTCTACATATCAATTGACGCAACTACTTGAAAAGCAGAACCTGCTACCTTGCATTAGCAGGTTTTTAATTGTGCACCCAGATATCACTGCTCATTGGAGAAAGTTCATTTCTTTATGACCGTATCGACAGTAAAGCCTGAAAACCTAGAGTTTGATGCACCTGCTTCAGCTCTACGTCTCAAAGATATTTTGAAGACCTTACCAAAAGAATGTTTTCAAAAAAATAGCCGCAAGGCGTGGTCTGCTGCATTATTCAGCGTCGCTGTCGTGGCTCTAGGTTATTGGGGTTTAGCGGTTGCCCCTTGGTTTCTTCTACCTGTGCTCTGGATTTTTACAGGGACCGCGCTAACTGGTTTTTTTGTGATTGGTCATGACTGCGGCCATCGCTCTTTTGCCAAACGCCGTTGGGTGAATGATTTGGTGGGTCACTTGTTCATGATGCCCCTGATTTATCCCTTCCACAGTTGGCGCATTCTCCATAACTTCCACCACACCCATACCAACAAGCTGGATATTGATAACGCTTGGCAACCGTTCCAGACAGAGTATTACGATAGTTTGCCACGCTCACTTCAGAACGGCTATGAGGGGCTGCGGGGACGGTTCTGGTGGGTCGGCTCGATCGTGCATTGGGCGGGGATCCACTTTACTCTGGCGGAGTTTCAACCCAAGGACCACTCCAAGGTTAAGTTGTCTGTGGCGGTTGTGCTGATTTTTGCCGCGATCGCTTTCCCCACTTTAATTGTGACAACAGGCATTTGGGGCTTTGTGAAGTTCTGGCTGATGCCTTGGCTGGTCTACCATTTCTGGATGAGCACGTTCACTTTAGTGCATCACACCGCACCAGATATTGCGTTTTATCCTGAAGACCAATGGAATGCGGCTGATTCTCAGCTTTCTGGTACGGTGCATTGCAATTACCCTGGTTGGGTGGAGTCTTTGTGCCATGACATTAACGTGCATGTGCCGCACCACATTTCCACGGCAATTCCTTCGTACAACTTACGGCTGGCTTACCAAAGCTTGCAGCAAAACTGGGGCGATCGCTTATACAAAGAGTGCAACTTCTCTTGGGCATTGATGAAAGAAATTACAGACCAATGCCACTTGTATCATCCTGAGGCTTGCTACCGCTCGTTTACGGACTATCGTCAAGGCCAATAGGCATCACTTGCGGCTGAAATTTACGTTTTTTTATCTAACGGGAGTTTCAGCCGCTAGAATTAAGGCTATTCTGTGTAATCAGATTGCACGAATTTCAGCAATGTTGGTAAGGGAGTGGGCATGAGCAGATTGCAGCAACTGGTAAGTTTCACGGCCACGGCTCTGGTCCTGGTTGGTTGTGCTGGGGGCGATCGCACGGCCCAGCAAAATCCCACTCCCGCTTCTCCGGCTGTGACTAGCTCTACTCAAACTGTTAAAACTCAGCCGATCGCCCAACAAAATTTTTCTAAGCCCGTCGTCCCACCCGTACCCGTGGTCAAAACGGTTCCCGTACCAGGTTTAGTGCAGCCTACTAATGCCACTGCTCGATTGCCGCAAATCGCTTCAGGTCGTCGTGACCCCTTTGCGGCTGTCGTGACCTCTCCAGTTGTCGTGCCTGGACCTGTGACTAGTACTAGTACTGCTACAAGATCAATTCCTCAGGTTGCTCCGGTGCCGAGAGTGGTGAGAACGGCTCCAGTTAGACCCGCTCCTAGTCAGCCTGCTCCCGCCCCAGTCTTTGCAGCGGCTCCTTTACCACAGTTGCAGCCTAGCTCTCCTAATTTCACTACAGTTCCCTTACCTCCGCCTGCTCCGTTCCCTGGTGTGATGCCTCTGCCGCCTACCAGCGTTGCGAATGTGATCGAGGTGACTGGTGTGGTGCAAGTGGGCCAAAAGGTAAGCGCCATTATCAAAGTGCCAGCAGAGTCCACGAGCCGCTATGTCAGTGAAGGCGAGTATTTAGCGGGTGGCATTTTAGTCAAGCGGATTGAGTTGGGCACCCGCGAAGAGCCTTTGGTTGTGCTAGAGCAAAACGGCGTTGAAATTGTTAAATCTGTAGGTAGTGCAGGCAATACAGTGGCTCGCGCCTTCTAAGCGCTGAGACGGAGGCTAGAACGAATTCTGATGTCTAGAATGGGAAGGAGCTTTGCTTGACCCCAGTCTCTAGGTAGGTGTGCGTAGCTATGAAGCGATCGCCTCAGTCAACGATTTCCCGGAATTTGAGTTATCAAGAGGTTTATACCTGCCCCATCTGCCGTCATGGTGAGATTGCCGGCATGACCTTGATGGATGCGTTTGCTTGTAATTTTTGCCGCCATATTTTCACGGCTAACTTGCGCGAGCAATCGGTTCAAGTGGTAGATAACTCTCATCCCTTAGCTTGGCGCTGGAATGGGCAAGCTTGGCGAGGTCTGCACCAAGTAGATGGTGACCAAACTGTTTTAATTTGGTTGATCGGGCTGATTTTGGTCGTCTTGCCATCGGCTTTAGTGGGGCTGGCTTCTTATATGTTTCCGCCCCTTGATGACAGTCCTTCTAACTCTGTCCCTTTGCTGTGGACGAGCTTAACTTTCTGCTTGCACTTTATTTTGGTGGCGTGGTTGGTGGCAGAGCATCACCAGTTCCCGCTGTATGTAGCTTGTAAGGTGCGATTGCAAGGACTTACCAATCGCTCTTAAGCGGTTGGCCTACTCGAATTGCTGTTTCTTGCTAGACCAACGTTGCAGACGGTAGCCCGCAGATCCATCCACGACGAGGACAGGGATGCCACCATCGCCTAATTCTGCAATCGCTAACAGTGACTGTTGGGCCGTTCCATCAAATTCGTTATAGAGCACAGCGCCCGTATCTGACACAATCAAGGTCCGCGATCGCCCAGCAGGACGTTTCTGGGAGTCCGGCTGGTCAAGTTGCAAGGTAGCAAGCGTCTCTGGAGCGAGGGTAAACACGGCTTCGAGTTGCTGGTTGCCAGTTAAGTCAATTTGTTGCACTTGCCAACTACCGATTTCGCTTTGTTGGAGTAGGCCCGCAGGGGTTGCTGTCACTCCAGCGGGTAATTGATTGCTTTGTTGTAGTTCTGTCGCTAGTGCTTGCAGGATCGGATTGGCCAGCTTTGGTTGCTGTTGATTCAAATCTGCCAAGGTAGTCACTGCGGGGGTCGTCCATTGCAAGGCCGTAGTCGTCAGGGCCAAAGGACGGGGTAGGGGTTGTGCAGCCGTAGGAGCGGGAAGGGGGTCGCCAGCCGCCAAAATCCGTATGGTGCCGCCTTGTAGTTGTACGGCTTTGGCTGTGGCGAAGACAGTGTCTTGTTGGCCCGCATCGGTCCAGACCAAAATCTGTAGTTGTGGATCGGTGGTGAGGCCCAGCAAATTCCACAACGGTTCGGCTCCATCAGCCTTGGAAAACTTGAGGTCAGAAAAGTTAGAGCGTTGCCAACGCTTGCCATCGTAAAAAGCCGTCACTTGCACTTCGTACCAAGTTTGCCCAGCCTCCAACTTCAAACTTGAGTTCTTTAGTTGCCACCAATTCGCAGGGTTGATTTGCTTAAGTGTTTCTGCCGTACCGACAACTTGGCTCAGGTGGGTGCTGGGGGGAATGACATCGGAAAAGTTGGGGTCAAGGCGATCGAGGAGTTTGCTAATCCGAGCGATCGCGGCTGGGTTGGTTTGGGGTTGTTTCTTTAACCAAGCGATCGCCGCAGGTTTGTCTTTTTTAGCGCCAACAATTAAAGCGCCCCACGCTTTGGCATCTGTTTGCATTGGGTCAACTTTGAGGGCTGCCTCGACCCGATTCCACAAGCGATCGGCATCTCCCTTCAACAGAGAGGCGACCTCCTGGCTGTTATCCACGGACGCTTGAAACACGGATAAGGCTCTGGCCCAACGACCATCAATTAAATTCGTGAGCACTTGTTGGCTAGGGCTCGCCCAAGACTTTTCTGCTTGAGCTTGGGTTGCTTCTGCATGCAGTCGCACAAAATCCATCTCGGCTTGGGCTGCGTTGGACCACAGGTCCGGATTGGCTTCACTGGCTTGGCGGAGCGATTTGAACCAGGCTAAAGCTGGAGACCATAAGCCACTCCGGGCTAAGGTCATAATTTTGCCGTAGGTTTCTGTATCAAGGGCTGGATCACTGAGCGAAATAGCTTCTAGCTGAATCGGGTCCGGTAAAAACTGCCGTGGCTGGACCTGATAAACTTCAAATTGCGGCTCTAAGCCAACGGTTTGGTCTACTACTAGTTCTGGGGTGGCTCCGCTAGTAATTGCTTTCCAGGCAGGAGCTTGTCCTGTAGAACTTGTCCACTCCAGCATCCAACCTAGGTAGTCTCGGTCAGGATTGTAGTGAGCCACGCGGCCATAAGCAATAGTGTCGTCGCCTCGTACCAACTCGCCGCTCAGCAGTAACCATACGCCTGAGGTGGGGGCTTTGCCCTCAAAGCGCTGAATGGAGGTGAGCGGGAGCGATCGCGCGGACCCTTGGTTCTCTGAGTTGGCATCGACCAGCGGAGCGATCGCAAAAGATTCTTCTGGCCCCGCTACGGCAATTTGGCTAGCTAGCCAGTAAGACTGCTCTTGCTTAATCTGCCGCCGCGCATCCTCAACGGGTCGATAAACCTGGAGTTCAACAATTTGCTCACAGTTATTCTTGGCTGAATCTAGAGTGCTAGTGGCTTGACAGAGGGGGCGTCGAGCCAAAACCGGAATTAAAAGATCGGTGGCAGTTGCGCTTTTGTTGGCTCCCTTGACTTCATTACCAAGAGAAATGGGTTCACCTGGAATCCGACCTGATTGGCGAATGCTGGCACGAATTTCTGAGAGGGTTTGGAAAGTTTCCTGGTTGGCAACCGGGATGCGAGTCCAAGTGGGTAAATATTGATTTAACCCCACGATCGCATCGGGATCAACAATCAGTAGAATGGCTATCCAAGCTCCACCAACTGTCAGCCCCGCCGCACCGCATAACAGTGCCAGTGCCCCCAGCAGCGAGAGCCAAGAGTTAGCCTGAGCCTTAGCGGGTGCCTGGGGAGGGCTCGGAACTCTGGGTGGGTTGGCAGCACTCGCAGGCAGCTTTGGAGTTGCTGGCTTGCGCGGCGGCAAAAGCTTCGGTTTCTTCTGGGGTTGGAGCGCAGTCTTATCCGGTTTAGTTCCCATTCCAGCTTTCAGTTAGCAATCAAAAATCTTTGGCGATCGCAGGTTTGCAGCTGAGCTGACTGCGTACTGATCCATACAAGGTGTAGTGACCTCTTCCGGTCAACCCATGAATTCTTGAAAGCGAGTTGGAGTCTCAAACTCCCCTTCCCTTTGAAAGAAGGGGCTGGGGGTTAGGTCTCATAATGCCTAGCGATCGCGCCATCAACTCAGCAAAGTTGGAACTAACTGTACCCCTAATTCTCAATAGTTCAGCAGGAATTTCAGACTTTTGCCAAAATTTACAGAATTTAAGCTTCTAACAAGGCTTGTTCGTAAAGTTGGCCCGCCCGCTCCCAAGTGTAATTGGTTTCGATCATCGATCGCGCGTTGTGGGATAGCTCTGCCCGCAAGTCAGGGTTTTCAAACAACTGACTAATCGTGTTGACGTACTCAGCCACAGAATTCGCTCGCAATGCCCGCAGAGGCGCATCGGCTCCATCTATAGTTAAGCCTTCCAAGCCGCGATCGCTAGCCACAATGGGTGCGCCTGCTGCCATCGACTCCAAGGTTTTAGTTTTAATTCCCAAACCAACGCGGAGGGGCACGACGCATACTGTCGCTTGGTGCATGTAGTCCACCATTGAGGGGACTTTGCCCGTGACCACCACACCAGGCTCATCTTTGAGGGCTAAAACTTCCGCGACGGGACGCGCCCCCACCAAGCTAAAGGTGGCTTCTGGATAACGCTGCCTGATTTGGGGAAACACCTCTAAGGCAAAGAAGCGAGCGGCATCAATGTTGTGGGAAGAATCCATCGCGCCGACAAACACCAATCGTTGGCCGCCTGGGTCACTGGGGCGATAAGGAAACATCTCCAAGTCCACGCCGTTAGAAACGACGGTAATGGGAGAGCCTGGGGAAATGGCCGCTAGTTTTTGGCGATCGTCTTCCGTAGTGGCAATGAGACTCGAAAACTTGGCGCAATAGCGTTTCTCGTAGCGATAGAGCAAGGGCAGGTAAAGGCGATCGCGCAGTGGATTTTCCGAAGCCCCATGCTCTAGATGGTTTAACACCCAACCGTACACCGAGCTATGCACATCAACGACGGTGTGGACAGATTGACGAAACTCTGGGCGAATATAAACTTCATTGACGCTGTGCTCACAGGCGATCGCGTCACATTTCCCAGCGGCGACGAACGTGTCTACCCAAGCTTGCACTTCTGGGGAATACCGTTTTAGAACGTTGGGAGGTGTGGTTTTGGCGACAGACTCGACAAAGCGACCGACTTTACTCAGCAAGCCAGGTTTGGCTTGAGACTGCTCCCCAGGAAACACCATTAGGTAGCTGACCCATTGCCGTAGCGCTTCCACATCTTCATCGGAGGTCCAGCGTTGCCGCTCAGTCACTAGCGTCACTTCATGGCGCTGATGCAGATATTTCAATAAATTAAAAGTCCTGCCCTCCGCTGCTCCTCGACTAGGGGGATAGGGGAACGTATTACAGGAGAGCACGAGAATTTTCATAAGAGTTGTTGAAAAAACTATAACCATTCAATCTCTGTGGCTTGCTCAGATAGCTTGGCAGCTTGCTGACCCGCTGTTCTGGCTCTGGCGCAATAGACGCTAATGGGCGTACTGATCAGCTCGATCGCGGGAGTTTTGCCAAGCAGCGTTTTGCCTGTTTGGATCGGTAGTTCCTTTAAGAACCAGCGGCTAAGCAGATAGGCCGATTCCTGCCAGGTGTGTTTGCGGGTTAAGCCTACGCCATAGAGTTCGTGTAAGTAACGATTGGAGCGACCATAGCGTTGCCACTGGCTTTTGAGGTCTTTGAGGGTAGCGCGATGACGATGTTGCACGATCGCCTCTTCGGCAAAATGTAGCTGCCATTCCGTTTGTTTCTGGATGCGCCAACAAATGTCAGCGTCTCCCCCAGTGGTCATGTAGGGTCGAAATAATCCTACTTGCTCCAAGGCTTGGCGTCTAATGGCTAAGTTGGCAGTTTGGCCGTAGGGACAGAATGAGTGAGCGAGAGTATCTTTTTGGCTCAAGAGGTTGCGGCTGTCAGCGTAGCGCTCTAGCAAGGTTGTGCCAGGAAGAGCAACGATTTCACCTACAACCAACCCAATACTGGGGTCAGCCAAGGGTGGCACAAGCAGTTCTAACCAGTTGGGTTGGGGGCGGCAGTCGGCGTCGGTAAAGACAAAAATTTCTCCCACCGCAGCTCGAATGGCCGTATTGCGGGCGGCATAAGCGCTTTGAATCTTGGCTTCAGTGAGATGGTGCAGGTTCCACCCTTCTGCTTGGGCGGACTCAGCGGCTTGCTGCAAAATTTCAGCCGTGCGGTCTTGGCTAGCATTATCGACTAAGAGATACTCCACCCGTCCTCTAGGGTAGGTCTGAGCCCGAAGGCAAGCCAAAAGTTCAGGTAAATCGGTTTCGCCGTTGTAGATTGGAATGACAACGGAAACCTGAGGCAAGAAGGTATCTGGCTGAGGGCTATCCATCGCTTGATTTCTCTAAAATCTTTATACAGCCGTCCCTAATCTTTATGAAATTCATATAGCGGGCTCGATCCAGATTCTAAACGGAGCGATACCATCAATATCGAAGTGCCGGTTTGGAACTGCATCTTCACTCAAGTTTTAATGCTCTAGGGATGCGAATTTAAGACATTTTGAGGGGCGCTTTCCCAGTCACAGCATTTTCTAGTAATCAACTCATGCCTAAAGTTAGTATTTGCATTCCTACTTATAACCGAGCCAATCTGCTCCCCTACGCGGTTAATAGCGTTCTTCATCAAACTTACACAGATTTTGAGTTGCTAATTTGTGATGATGGCTCGACCGATGCGACCCTCGAGGTGGTGAGCCAGTGGAAGGATTCGCGGATTCGCTACATTCGTCATCCCGTCAATATTAAGCGCAGCAAGAACATGCGCTCTGGTTTTGAGGCGGCTTGCGGCGACTATTTCATCAAGTTTGACGACGATGATGCGCTAACGCCAGAGTTTTTAGAGAAAACGGTTGCTGTGTTGGACGCTAACCCGGATGTGGATTTTGTCTGCACGAATCACTGGATTATTAATCCAGCGGGAGAGCGAGAGGAAGCGGCGACATTGGCCAATGCTGCGAAGTGGGGCAAGGACAAGTTGCCAGCGGGGGTGATTCCTAATTTGGTTCACGAAACGTTTGTGCGCCAGAGTTTACAAGTAGGTTCAACGCTGTTTCGCAAAGCTTGCTTGGATGAAGTAGATTTCATGCGCTTTGAAGCGGATGGCTGTGAGGATTTTGATTTGTTGGTGCGGTTGGCGATCGCGGGGAAGCAGGGCTACTTTTTGCCAGAGTATTTGATGGAATACCGCATGCACGGGGGCCAGAATAGCCTGCGACAGAGTATCCACTTTTTGAGGGCCAAGCTGTTCTGCCTCAACAGCTACCACTTTGATGAGAGTGATGTGGAGCGGCAGCGGATCAAAAAAGCGGCAGGCTTGAAGCAAGATCTGGCTTTGAGGTTAATTGAGAAAGGCGACACAGCGGAAGGCCGTCAACTTTTGCAAGAAGCGAATCAAGTTTTGGGCACTTCTAACCGCGCTAAGGCAGGCTTGGTGCTCTCGTACCTACCAGAAAGTTTGCGCCAAGTCGCGTTTAATTTATTCCGCCAAGTGCGAGCGAAGGACTACGCAGAGCAGGTGCGCCAAGTACAAGCTTCCAGCTAAATTTGGGTGCTGGCAAAAGTGGGTGATTAGTAGCGATCGCTTCAATTTCCATCTGGCAAAGTAAATCACTACCTATAAGCTAAGCTTGTTCCCAGATATCGACGATATTTAGCATTGTTGATTCACCTAGCATTTTTTGCGCTTTTTTCCCTCTGAATTCTTTAACTCTTACGCTTATATCTATTAAGGTTTTGAAAGGGCCGTTTTTACGCTCCTGTAGAACTGCTTCAGCGATCACTGAAGCTCTTTTTTGGGATATTCCTGTGCTAGTTAGTCTACGCGATAATTCGACTACTTCCAGGTTGTTGAAAGCATCGAGTGGTCGAATTTTTTTCTGGGAAACCTCCTCAATTTTCTTTAACCTCTCATTGATTAATTTTGTAGTCTCACTATGTTTCTCATCTAATTCCTGTAAGCGATCTGTTATTCGTTGCTCTAATCTATTTATGCGAGCCTCAAGCTCTGTTGAGTCAGGGGCAACAGTTTCACTCTTTGAGCCATTGGTTACTTTTAACGCTTGAGCCTGCTCTACTATTAGCTTTTCACTTTTGGGTGAAATAACAAATGCATTAACCATTTCGCCTTTACGTGCATCCTTCTCTTGAGCCCTTACAGCAGCGTAGTACTCCAGATGACCATCAAGAACAACATATTTTTCTGGAGAAGTCATCTTTATGATTAGAGGTTTTACCAAGCCTCCAGAGTCTAGGATGATTTGAGCTAGGCCATCAAGTTTGGCTTCAGAGAAGCTAGAGCGCGGAACATCCGAATTAATACTTTTAACATCTATCAAGGAAAAATTGAACATTAACCAATACTCACTTTTTCTAAAACTTCTTGGGCTAGTGCTTCAAACTCTTGAGCAGATGGAGAGTCAATTTCAAACTCAAATATAGATTTGGGATCGGGAATTTCCAGATCTCCAATCAAGATAGTTTGATTAACACAATGTGAAAGAGCTGTTCTTTCAAAAATGATACTGTCCATAAGCGAGAGGCCATATCGTTCCTGAACAGCACTTCTTTGCTTTGGGAAAGTATGCTTGATGAATTGAGCATGTGTAGAGATTTTAGAAGGAAGAACACCAAGTATTGAAATAGGATTTTTCCCAATAACTTCTCGATACTCGTTAACTTGTTTTATGAATTCTTGTACGCTTGGTAAGCCTTGATTGGCAAAAGGCTTTAAATCAGAAGGAATGATCAGGTAATCGGCTGCAATTAAAGCAACTTCAGCATATAAATCTCTAGACGGAGGAGTGTCAATGATTACAACATCATATTCTTTCTCCACACGTTTTAATTTGGTAATAAGCCTGGTTTTACTGGCTCCTATCTGATTTAACTTGTATTGTCCATCTATTAAGCGGATATGAGAAGGAATGATATCAATCTCTGGGTTATTAAAATAGGATGTCTTTTTGACAACATCTGAAATAAAGTTGAAATCTCCTGATTCAAGTAAATGATAGACGTTGTTATCCTTTAAATTATCATCCTCTTCAAATTGAAACTTAACTAACCCTGCGGCGAAAGTTGTATTAGCTTGAGAGTCTATATCAATTAATAAAACTTTTTTGCCTTGTTTTCTCAAAGCTGCTGCTAGGTTTACTGAAACAGTAGTTTTGCCAACACCACCTTTGTTGTGATAAACCGCAATTGTTTTCATGGGGTACTTCCTTGGGGGATCTTGTTCTGTCGAAGCGGGGTTTGCCTTGAGAGTATCTTTACCAATAAGGCTTCTAATGTTATCAATTTTGGTGGCAACTTCTCGACCAAGACAGTTGAATCTTAGCTGGATGTCACTTCCAACTCGCTCAAAAATCCTGATTTCTTTACCATTGGTTAGCAGTCCATACTGAACGTTCAAACTAACCAAATATCGCTTGAGTTTTCGAACATGCGTGTCCAGATTTTGGTTGGGGCTTTTGGCTTCCATCACCACACTTAATGGTGAGTTATCATCCAACATAAAAGGAATGACTTGGGCAGCAAAAGCTAAAAAATCTAGACGAATACTACCGACCGCAACTTCTTGATACCAGCTATCCGGTGTGTAGCCCAGTTGAGGCAGCAAATATTGAACGATGAGCTTGCTTTCAACCTCACTTTCGTTACGGCAAAGCTCAGGATTGAAATCCAAGTTAAATTTTCCCCTGAGATACAGCTAGATCAGAAACAGCCTTATAGTTCCCGATTTTGGCTCAAGGTCAATCGTCTTTAGTAGAGTGGCGTTGCAAATATTCAATAAATTTAAATAGCATTTAGGGCAAGTAAACAAGCTTTTTACTATGACTAAAGCTAGTTAGTAAAAAGGTGCTACTTGCCCTAGAGCAAAATTTTGATCCTTAAATTAGAACAAACAGTTAATTCTAGAAGACTATTTAACTGCGCTTGAAGAGAGAGGTGAAGCGGTCTTTGACGTTGGCGATCGCCGATTGGAACGCATTAGCAACAGCTTGCTCAGGCTTCACGGCAATTTGGATCGGTTCGTCGCTAAATTCCTTCAATCGATAGCCGTATTCTAAATTGGCTTGATTCTTGCGGAGGATCGGAAACAGGCGGAATGCACCTTCGCGCAGATCTTTTTCGCTATCGTAGATCGCCATATTAATTTGGCTGCTGCGCTTCACGGCAATTGAGCCGACTGGGTACCACTGCTTTTTGTTCTGAATTCGCATATAGATATTGAACTCAGGCACCCCATCAGTCTTCATTTTGTCGTACTGCTTCGAGGCTTCAGTCCGCTTGACTGCCTTCTTAGAAACAGATTTTTTTGGGGTTTTCGCCTTACCAAATCCACCACTCGTCACAGCGATCGCTCCTTGCTCTCTTAAGGAAAGTTTACAGTATTTTCAGAAATGAGAGAACTAGCGAGAGTGCGGATATCTACCCGATCCCCATTACGCTAAGATGCTGTTTCTAGGGACTTCATAATCAGGTGAAAATCGGCAGCGATCGAGTATTCTTAAGGGTCAGAGTAGCGATCGCAACTAGCAAAGATTCCCCTGAGTAAAGTTTAAAGTTTGGTACCACTGCGCTTATGATCTGGACTGCATGTTATGTCGTAGGTGCCTAACCCCCTAGCCCACCCTGGCTCGGCCATGCATGACCCTTGAGAGGACGCAACGAATGGGATTTATCATCGCAACTGCAAACATGAAAGGTGGCGTTGGCAAAACGACCCTCACCATCAACTTAGCCACTGCCCTGGCCAAAAATCATGGCAAGCGAGTTTTAATTGTCGATCTTGACACCCAAATCAGCGCCACCCTCAGCCTCATGGCTCCCGGCGATTTTGCCAAGCTTCGCAACAATAAGCGCACCCTGCGACACCTAGTACATCGCGCCATTTATAGCGACAAACAACTGCCTAATCTCGTCCCCGAAGCTGTCCAAGCCTACATGTGTAATGTCAAAGGGTTGGATTTGTTGCCTGGGGACATCGATTTATATGATGAATTCTTAGTTTCTGAAATGCTGTTTGAAAAAGCCACAAAAGACAGCAACAAAAACTTTGAACAAGTTTGGAATAACTTTGAAAAAGGGCTTATTTCAAGTATTCTGCAACCTGTTCTGAAAGACTACGATTTCATCATTCTCGACTGCGCCCCTGGCTACAACCTTTTGACTCGCAGCGCTCTCTTAGCCAGTGATTTCTACGTTCTGCCTGCCAAACCCGAACCCCTCTCTCTAATCGGGATTCAACTTCTGGAACGACGCCTCGCCAAACTGCGAGAAACCCATAAGGAAGGTGCGCCAGTCCAAATTCAGCTACTGGGCATCACTTTTATGCTCTCTGGCAATATACTCACGAGTCGCTATTACAGCCAAGTCATGAAGCGGGTGAACGAAGACTACAGCGAAGCCAAAATCTTTAAGACTCGGATTCCTGTAGATGTGAATGTCTCTAAGGCCGTCGATTCATTTACCCCTGTGGTGCTCAGCAATCCTAGTTCATCGGGTGCTAAAGCTTTTGCGGGACTGGCCCAAGAATTTCTACAAAAACTCACGGTTGCGGCCCGCTTGGACCAGAAGCCCAGCAAGTTTGCCCTGGCCGACATGGAGTAAATCCTGGAGAGAAGATTTTAGGGGCTTAGCATTTGAGCCAAGATGAATCTATCAGCATCAGAAATTGCCACTCCAAATGCTAAGCCCTGAAATACCAAGCGCAGCAATCAGCTACACCGAACTCTCGGCGGGTTGCTTTTCTTTGGCGGTTTCTTGCACGCGCAGGGCGACTTCTTGCCCATAGGTAAGTTCTAGAATATGGCCATCTGGATCGGTGACAAAGGCCCAGTAGCCAATTGGGGGGCCTGCATCAGCGGGGCCGTTGTTGAGGCAACCTTCTTCTCTGGCTTGGTCACAGAGGCGATCGACGACTTCGCGACTTTCGCAGGCGACTCCTAGGTGAGCAGGCGGTAAAAGTTTGTGCTCAACGTTGGGTTCTTGTAGCAACACAATCACAAAGGGCCGCGTGTGGTCGGTGAGCCAAGCTACGTTCTCCCCGGTTTTGGGGTCAGTGCGCCGATGCACCGCTTCCATGTTGGCGTATTTGCCATAAAAGGCAATGCTGGCGTCCAAGTTGGTGACGGGCAAGGCCACATGGGTGAATCCAATATCAGTCATTTTTAGTTCAGATCTTGAGGCTTTACTTCACCACTATGGCGTGCAAGCCTGCCAGACGTTATCTTCTGGGAGATAGAACTATGGGCGATCGCAAATAAAGAACCTCTCCCCCAGCCCCTCGCCTCATAGGAGAGGGGAGTAAGAAGGAAGCATCTACAGTTTTTATCGTGGCTCAGTTCCCCCTTCCCTGCAAGGGAAGGGGGCTAGGGGGTTAGGTCAATCTAAAATTGACCTTCTAGGGCGGGTTCGCAGCGTTCGCAGAGTAGGGAATGGGCTGCTGATTCGCCAACGTGGGTGGAGTAGTTCCAGCAGCGATCGCATTTTTCGCCGTCGGCTTTCACCACACCAATGCCGAGCGCATCAGACTGAGAGCTGTACTGCAAGCCTTCGAGAGCGGCAGGGGAGTCGAGCAGTTCTACCTGGGAGACGATGAACAGGTAGCGCAGTTCGTCTACACCGTTGCCGTTGAGGCTGGTGGCTGGGTTCATGGTTTGGAGCTGTTGGCGTAGCTCTAAGTCAGGTACGTAGAGCAGCAGCTTGGCTTCTAAGGAGGAGCCGACCATTTTTTCGGCGCGGGCTTTTTCTAGTACTCGGTTAACTTCAGCGCGAATTTGCCGCAGGGCAGGCCAGGATTTAGCCAAGGCTTCCACTTCCCAACGACCTTCGAGGTGAACCCAACCCGCCTCGAACACCGACTTGTATGGGGTGGGATAGGGCAGGAATTGCCAGATGTCTTCGGCCATGTGGGAGAGTACGGGCGCGATCGCTCTAGCGAGATTTTCCAAGATGATCCGCAATACGGTTTGGCAACTGCGACGACGGAGGGCATCCGGAGCGCTGATGTAGAGGCGGTCTTTGGCGATGTCCAGGTAGAAGTTGGACAAATCGATGACGCAGAAGTTTTGCACCGTCTGGAAGAAGCGGAAAAACTGGAAGCTCTTGAAGGCTTCAGTGATTTCGTTGAAAACTTCGCTGGAGCGGTGCAGCATGTAGCGATCGAGTTCGGGCAAGTCTTCGTAAGCCACCGAGTCTTTGGTGGGGTCGAAGTCGTGCAAGTTGCCGATCAAGAAGCGGGCAGTGTTGCGGATCTTGCGATACACATCCGACATTTGCTTCAGGATGTTTTTGCCAATCAGCACGTCGGAGGAGTAATCCACGGACGATACCCACAGGCGCAGCACATCGGAACCGTAGGGAGGTTCCTCTTTTTGGTTCTTGCCGCCGTTGATCACGATCATCGGGTCTACGACGTTGCCCATTGACTTACTCATCTTGCGACCTTGCTCGTCTAAGACAAATCCGTGGGTCAAGACGGTGTTGTAGGGAGCAACGCCATTGGCGGCGACGCTGGTGAGCAAGCTGGACTGGAACCAACCCCGGTGCTGGTCAGAGCCTTCTAGATACATGTTGGCGGGGTAGCACAGTTCCTGGCGTTGTTTTGCGACTGCGGCCCAAGAAGAACCAGAGTCGAACCAGACGTCCATTGTGTCGGTGCCTTTGCGATAGCTGCGGCCATTGTTGCGGTAGGTTTCTGGCAACAATTCCTCGACCGGGAGTTCCCACCAAGCATCAGAGCCTTTCTCGGCAAAGATGGCTTGGACGTGGGCGATCGTTTCTTCGGTGAGCAAAGGTTCTCTGGTGGCTTCGTCGTAGAACACGGGGATCGGCACGCCCCAATTCCGTTGACGGGAGATGCACCAGTCCGATCGCTCAGCCACCATGGAGGTGATACGGTTTTCGCCTTGGGCGGGAATCCACTGGACAGAGGCGATCGCTTCTAGGGCTGCTTCCCGGAACCCAGACACCGAGGCAAACCACTGCTCGGTGGCCCGGAAGATGGTTGGCTTTTTAGTGCGCCAGTCGTAGGGGTACTTGTGAACGTAGGGTTCTTCTTTCAGGAGAGAGTTTGCCGCTTGCAAAGCATCAATCACGGCTTGGTTGCCAGGGCCGAGGACGTTTAAGCCTGCAAATGGGCCTGCTTCCTCGGTGAAGTCGCCGTTGTCGTCTACTGGCGCGAAGACGGGTAGGCCATAGCGCAAGCCCACTTGATAGTCATCTTGACCGTGACCGGGGGCGGTGTGAACCAGACCTGTACCAGATTCAGTTGTGACGTAGTCGCCACCCACGACAATCGGGCTTTCGCGATCGAACAAGGGATGGCGATAGGTAGAATGCTCTAGAGCTTGGCCTTTGAGCGTGGCTTTAATAGTGAGGGTGGTGCCTAGAACTTCTGAAAGTCGCTCTACCAATTCGGCGGCGACGATCAGGTATTTCGTGTCAGGGAGGCGATCGCTAGCTCCGACTTCTACCACCGCGTAGTTTAGCTTTGGGTTGACGCTGACAGCCATGTTGGCGGGGATCGTCCAAGGAGTTGTGGTCCAGATTGCCACTTTCAAATCTGGCAAATAGGGGCCAAAAGCTTCCTGAGCGGTGTCAGACAACCCAGTCATGGGGAAGGCGGCGTATAAGCTGCGAGAGGTGTGGCCTTCGGGATACTCCAGTTCTGCTTCTGCTAACGCTGTTTTAGAGCTGGGACTCCAGTAGACAGGCTTGCGACCACGATAAATATGACCTTTCAACACCATTTGCCCAAACACACCAATCTGAGCCGCTTCATAAGCAGGGGTGAGGGTCAAATACGGATGCTCCCAATCGCCCCAGATGCCATAGCGCTTGAAGGATTGGCGCTGGTCGTCCACGGTGGCGATCGCAAAGTCTCTGGCTTTGTGGCGCAGATCTAAGGGAGTCAGCTTTTGCCGCTCGTCAGGTTTCATGTTTTGCAGAACTTTCAGCTCAATCGGCAAACCATGACAATCCCAACCGGGAACGTAGCGAACTCTGCGCCCCTGAAGCAGGTGAAACTTATTGATAATATCCTTCAGAATCTTGTTGAGGGCGTGGCCAATGTGCAGCGAACCATTGGCGTAGGGAGGCCCATCATGCAGAATAAACAGCTCACCTGGATTGTTCTGCGACAGGTGCTCATAAATCTGGTGCTCTGCCCAAAACTGTTGCAGCTCTGGTTCGCGTTTGACAGCATTGGCGCGCATGTCAAAGTTGGTTTTGGGCAGATTGACGGTGTTTTTATAAGTTCCTGATTCTGTCACAGTCGGAAGCCAACGAAGGATAAAGGTCAAGTCTTGCTTCGACCATTATCCTTGACAAGCTCCCTATGCTTCAAGTTTAGTTTTCAGGATTTTCAGATGACTCTGAATTTTCAGGGTCGTGAGGCTGGGCCTGTTCTACCAAAAATGGGTTGGGTGGGTTGGGCCGCTTTAGCTCTGGGGTGTCCTCCGATGTCGCTTCGGACGCCGCGATCGCTTCCTCTACCGCTTCCGGCTCAACCAGCGTAAATGTTGCAGGTTCAATCGGCGGAGTATTGAGATCGATGTCTTCTTGCTGACGCTCAATTGGATCGCCGGGGCCAATCGGTTCAGCAGGTGGAGCTAAGTCAACTTCGGCTGCATCTACTGGGATGGCTTCGGCAGGCACAAAGGGATCACCAAGCGGGTTCTCTACCACTTCAAGGCCTGTAGCTGCCTGCTCCACTGCTTCTGGAGTGGCTTCATCTTCGGGGATCGATGCGGATACATCACCAGAAGGGGTAAAGCCAGTGGGTACCACTACGTCATCTAGCGCTTCTGGAGCTACTTCGGCGGCGTTGTTGAGCAGTGCCTCTTCTTCGTCAACGCTTAGCAGTTCGGCATTGGTCGTCGCAGTTGGTGTTTCGGCAACGGCTTGGCTGGGTGACTCTAGCAGTAAAGTCGGCTCGTCGTCACTCAATGAGGTAGGTGAGGTAGGTGAGCTAACTGGCGTTGGCGTTGCAGCTGCGGCAGTGGGGTCAGCCATGTCGTCCTCAAGCTCATCGCTCACCTCTGTGTCTGCTCCAGGACCCGACTTAGGCGGATGATTTAGCTCGATCATGGGGCGGCTGGGTTTCTTCTGACCAATCTTGGCGATCGCACCCTTCACCGTGTCAACCAGTCCTGACACAGAAGCTAAAGGGTTAGAGGTTGCTTTAGCGGTAGAAGTTGGTTGACTGCCACTGGTGCCGGAACCTACTACTTCAGTGGGTACCGTAGTCCCCGAACTAGCAGATGCACTGGTTGAACTGGGTGACTGGCCTGCGCCCGCACCTCCCTGCGATCGCTCTTTCACGCTATTGAAGAGACGGCTGGCTTGGTCCTTGAGTTGGGTCACGTTTTCGGAGGAAGAGAAGCCAATCAGCTTGTCTCGAACTTGCTGAGTGGTGCCTCGCAGGGCGGCTGGTGTTGCCTGGGCAGGCAGTTGAGTTTTTTGTTCAGCTGGGGCGAGATCCCAGCGCATTTTCAGGGTTTGCCAACCAAACCAACCGAGGAGGGCGACGCTTGCCGTCTGACCCAGTAGGACACCCCCGGTGATCCGTCCCGCACAGACCCATAGCACTAGGGCATAAAACAGAGCAATACCGCTCCAAATAAAATCGCTTTTGCGATGAACTTCTGGAAAGAAGAAAGCGGCCATATATAGAGCAAAGCTGCCAAGCGCGACAGCCAATGCCAGGATGTATGCAAGCATCGTGCACTCCCTACTGCATCTGACGACTACTCATTCAATCTACTGCCTTAATGTCTATTGTCTCTGACATGTTGAATTGTTAGGAACGCTGAATTGCCTTGGAGTTATGGCTGTAAAGGTGGCGAAGCGATCGCGTTGGCGTAACAATTTGTAGCGATCGCCTCAGCTTCATGAATGCTTTTTAGGGATAATCTCTCTGAATTTCTTTCCCTAGACAGACTTAAATCCTCATTTTTCCAGCCTTTTGCGGAGGCTCTTAATTTCTTCTTCCAGTACAACCTAAGGGGATCGGGCTACCCTGAAGGGGAATCACAGGCCCTGATACATGCAGAGTTGGTAAAAAGTGTTATGACCCAGCAGAGCTTTGGTCTCATTGGTTTAGCGGTTATGGGTGAGAACCTAGCCCTGAACGTTGAACGTAATGGTTTTCCGATTGCCGTTTATAACCGAACCCCAGACAAAACCGATGTCTTCATGGCACAGCGGGCGCAAGGTAAGCAAGTTAAAGCTGCCTACTCCATTGAAGACTTTGTAGCTTCCCTAGAACGGCCCCGAAAAATTTTAATTATGGTGAAAGCGGGGGCTCCGGTTGACGCTGTGATTAATCAGCTGAGACCCCTGTTAGAGCCTGGTGACATCATTATTGATGGTGGCAACTCTCTCTATGAAGATACGGAGCGGCGCACTAAGGAGTTAGAACCTTCCGGACTCCATTTTGTCGGCATGGGAGTCAGTGGCGGCGAAGAAGGAGCCCTGAATGGCCCCAGCTTGATGCCAGGTAGCTCTAAAGCTGCCTATGATGAACTCGCTCCCATCTGGACCAAGATCGCGGCCCAAGTGGATGATGGTCCTTGCGTGACCTACATTGGGCCTGGTGGGGCAGGGCACTACGTCAAAATGGTGCACAACGGCATTGAGTACGGCGATATGCAGTTGATTGCCGAAGCCTATGACTTGCTGAAAAACACTTTAGGCTTAAACCACACCCAGCTGCATGAAGTGTTTGCTGAGTGGAATACCACCGAAGAACTTGATTCTTATCTAATTGAAATCACAGCCGACATCTTCAAGAAAATTGATCCCGATACAGGCAATGCCCTAGTCGATGTGGTTCTAGATGCTGCTGCCCAGAAGGGGACGGGGCGTTGGACGGTTGCCAGTGCGTTAGAGCTAGGTGTTTCCATCCCCACCATGATTGCTGCCGTGAATGCCCGGATTACCTCTTCTCAAAAAGCAGAGCGGGTCGCTGCTTCTAAGGTACTGACAGGGCCAACGGGTAAGTATGAAGGTGATACCAAAACCTTCATCGGCAAAATCCGGGATGCTTTGTACTGCTCCAAAATCTGCTCCTACGCTCAGGGCATGGAGTTGTTGAGCGTTGCCTCTAGAGATTTCAACTACGGTCTGAACTTAGGCGAAATTGCTCGGATTTGGAAAGGCGGTTGCATCATTCGAGCTCGCTTCTTGAATAAGATTAAGCAAGCCTTTGATGAAAACCCCACCTTACCCAATTTGCTGCTAGCTCCAGAGTTTAAGCAAACGATTCTGGATCGACAAGACGCTTGGCGGGAAGTGGTGATTCAAGCCGCTAAATTGGGGATTCCTGTGCCCGCTTTTAGTGCTTCGCTTGACTATTTCGACAGCTACCGTCGCGATCGCTTGCCTCAGAACCTAACTCAGGCCCAGCGCGATTACTTCGGTGCCCATACCTACCTGCGAGTAGACAAGCCAGGAGTCTTCCACACGGATTGGACCCCAGCGGCTCAGGAATCTACCCAGACTTCCACGCCTGAAGTTCCTCTAGATGGTAAAGAGCCAGGAACTGTGGCACCGGAAGAGGTGAAAACTCAGGAAGCTCAAACGCAGCGCTAACCAGCCTCAAAGTTTGGCTCCTCCTCTCAATCCTATGCCTCCACTAGGGGGCATTTTTTGTGCTCTTGGTGCTCTGTTTTACTAGGGGCTAAGGATCTTTACCATTTTGAAGCGCTCCAGCTCTACGCCTTTACGGGTCACGACTTCAGTTTCTGTGATGTGATATCCCATTTTTGAGAAGAAAAACTTAGAGATGCGGCTAGCTTCAGTGTGCAGATGCTCTACTCCTCGTTGGATTGCATAGGTTTCTAGTTTTAGGTAAATCTTGGTGGCATATCCTTGCCGCGCCGCTTGGCTGGCTGTGTAGAGAAAAGCAATATGATTGAGCGGATTTAATTGCCCAAAAGCGAGTAATTGCCCCTCTGATACAGCAACCAATGTCAGGCCCTGCTGGAGCGATCGCCGGAATTCCTCGATGTCGTCAGGATAAGCAGACCAGACGGCTATTTGCTCAGCGTTATACGCCGTAGCCCCAATGCCAAGGACAGAGTCTTGGTAAATCGCCGCGATCGCTTCAGCATCGGTTGGTTGATAAGGACGAATAAACATAGTTTCTGAACTCGGATTAAGCTCTGCCCAGAGAGAGATTTACTTGGAAGTTTTAACGAATTAAAAGAGAAGGGCCACTAGTTGGCACAAGCAGTTTGGCGCAAGCAGTTCAGTATAAGTATCCAGCACAAGTCATTCGGCACAGTTGGAATGGTGATCGAAAACCCCGTCGGCAACGTTTCTGAAGAAGTTTTTGTCTTTCCAACATCCTTCGCCCAGCAGCGGCTGTGGTTTCTGGAGCAGCTTGTTCCCAACACCTGTTTATATAATGTGCCGACTGTATTTCGCCTGACTGGTGCCCTCAATGTAGTTGTTTTAGAGCAAAGCTTTAATGAGTTGGTGCGTCGTCATGAAACTCTGCGAACAACTTTTGTGGTGATTGACGGAGAACCCGCGCAGGCGATCGCACCTCGTCTTAATATCCCTCTCTCGATCATCGACTTGCAACATTGTTCTGTCCTAGAGCGGGAAGCAGAAGCGCAACGACTGATTCGAACAGAAATGCAGCAGCCTTTTTGTTTGTCTCAAGGACCGCTGATTCGGTTGATGCTGTTTCGGCTAGCTCCATCAGAACATATCCTTTTGATCAATTTGCATCACATTGTTTTTGATGAATGGTCCAGTGGCATCTTGATCCGAGAGTTAGGTGCTTTGTATACCGCTTTGAGTACAGATGCAGGTTCTCCTTTACCCAAATTACCGATTCAATACGCAGATTTTGCGCATTGGCAACGGGAATGGTTGCAGGGAGACATTTTAGCGTCACAACTGGCTTACTGGCGACAGCAGCTGCGAGAGGTGCCTGTGCTATCTCTTCCGACCGATCGCCCGCGTCCCAAGCTGCCTACTTATCGAGGGGCACTGCATCAAGTGGAACTACCCCAAAGCTTAGCTGAAGCGCTTAATGCCCTGAGCCAGAACGCAGGCACTACCCTGTTTATGACCTTGTTGGCAGCGTTCCAGACATTGCTCTATCGCTACACAGGGCAGACAGATATTGCCATCGGTTCGCCAATTGCCAATCGCAACCGCAGTGAACTGGAGAGCTTAATTGGTTTTTTTGCCAATAGTCTAGTGCTGCGGGGAGATCTGTCTGGTAATCCTACTTTTGTGGAACTGCTAGAGCGATCGCGACAGATGACTTTGGCGGCATATGCCCATCAAGATGTGCCGTTTGAGAAGCTGGTTGAGGAGTTGCACCCTGTCCGTAACCCTAGCTATAACCCCTTGTTTCAAGTAGTATTTGCGCTGCAAAATGCGCCGATGACACAGCTAGAGTTGCCAGGATTGACGCTGGACGCTATTGAGTTTGATACCCGCAGCAGCCGCTTCGATTTGGAGCTGTATTTGTGGGAATGCGGGGAAAATTTTCGGGGATTGTGGGGGCAGGGCTGGCAAAACTCTACAGGTCTGCGAGGAGTAGTGGTCTACAACACAGATCTATTTCAGCTGGAGACAATTGCTCGCTTCATGCGATCGCTGCAAACTCTTTTGGAGGCGGTTGTCGCTAACCCTCATCAGCGGTTGGCAGATCTACCTGTACTGACTGCGGCTGAACAAAAACAGATCTTGCTGGATTGGAATCAGACGAATACAGCCTATCCCAAATCTCAGTGCATCCATCAACTGTTTGAAGCACAAGTAGAAAAGTCGCCGGATGCGATTGCAGTTCAATTTGACGACAAACAATTTACTTATCAAGCCTTAAACCAAGGCAGTAATCAATTAGCCCGCTATTTACAGAAACTAGGGGTTGGGGCGAAAGCACTGGTAGGTGTTTGCCTCGATCGCTCCACCGAATTGGTGGCAGCTCTTCTTAGCATTCTCAAAGTGGGGGGAGCTTATGTGCCGCTAGATCCGACATATCCCTCAGAACGGCTCCGCTTCATGATCGAGGATGCTCAAGTTCCTGTATTGCTAACTCAGACGCAATATCGAGAGCAGTTCCAAGATTGTTCCGTTCAGGTGATTTGCATAGATCAGGAGTGGGCCGCGATCGCTCAAGAGAGTGAAAACAATCTCCCTAGCCAAGTTACAGCCGAAGATTTGGCTTATGTGGTTTATACCTCTGGTTCCACGGGGCAACCCAAAGGAGTGACTGTACCCCATCGGGCTGTGAATCGGCTGGTCTGCAATACCAACTATATCCAGATTCATCCCGGCGATCGCGTGGCTCAAGTCTCTAATGTCTCTTTCGATGCCGCTACGTTTGAGATTTGGGGTGCCCTGCTGAATGGCGCTCAACTGATTGGTATTGATCGGGAAATATCCTTATCTCCACTGAAATTCGCAACAGCTCTAGCCCAACAGCAGATTGATATCCTATTTCTGACCACAGCTCTGTTTAACCAAGTCGCCAGTGAAGTCCCGACTGCATTTCACAGATTACGATATCTTTTATTTGGTGGAGAAGTGGCCGATCTACAACGGGTTCGAGCTGTAATCCAAGCAGGTGTACCAAAACACTTGCTGCATGTTTACGGTCCGACGGAAAGTACCACGTTTGCCTCTTGGTACGAGATCCAGGAACTGCCACAAACTACCACCTCTCTCCCGATTGGTCGGCCAGTTGCTAATACCCAACTCTATATCCTTGATGCTCAGTTGCGACCTGTATCAATTGGTGCAAAAGGCGAGCTATACATCGGCGGCGACGGGCTCGCAACAGGCTATCTTAACCAATCAAAGTTAACCGCTGAGCAATTCATTTCTTATAAGAATGAAGCAAGTTACCTCTACAAAACTGGAGATCTCGCTCGTTACCAATCAGATGGCAATATTGAATTTCTCGGTCGTACTGACAATCAAGTGAAGTTGCGGGGTTTCCGGATTGAGTTGGGGGAAGTTGAGGCGGCTTTGCAGCAACATCCACAGGTACAAGCAGCGATCGCCATGCTTCAATCATCCGATACTAACGGTCAATCTTTGGTGGCTTATATTGTGCCTAGCCAGAAACCCGCTTCTACTACTTTAGAACTGCGGAGTTTTTTGAAGGCGAAGTTGCCAGAGTATATGATTCCAAGCGCGATCGCAGTTTTGGAGACTTTGCCGCTCACTCCGAATGGCAAGGTAGATCGGCGGGCTTTACCTCCTGTGAGTTTAGCGTCGGTGGCTGGGATAACTGCTGCTCAAGCGCCACAAACTGAGATTGAACAAAAGCTGGCTGCGATTTGGATGCGGCTTTTAGGACTCCCACAGGTTGGAGTTCATGACAACTTTTTTGAGTTAGGAGGACACTCGCTGCTAGCAACCCAACTCATGTCTCGCATCCGCGATGTCTTGCAGGTGGAAGTGCCGTTGCGTAGCTTGTTTGAGGCTCCCACGATCGCGGGTTTGGCTAAACAGATGGAAACGCTCAGTTGGGTCGGGCGGAGGCAGGAAGTTTCTGGCGCTGTAGCAGTGGGCCGTGAGGAGGTGGAGTTTTGACAACGGCTGAGTTTTTAGCTTATCTGCGGCAATTAGATATTCAAGTTTGGTTAGAGGGAGCCAATCTACGCTGTAGTGCCCCGGAAGGAGCCTTGACCCCAGAATTACGGGCCGCGATCGCTCAACGCAAATCAGAGTTGCTGAACTGGTTACATCAAGCTCATGCCTCTGCCTATCAAACCGCACCTGAACTCAAGCCAATTGCTCGTAATCAACCACTACCGCTCTCTTTTGCCCAACAGCGATTATGGTTTCTGGACCAACTGGTGCCAGGGAATCCCTTCTACAACATGCCCGCCGCCGTGCGACTGAGTGGGCATTTGCATCTAAGGGCGCTGGAACAAGCGTTTGCCGAAATGATACAACGTCATGAAACTCTCCGAACTCGCTTTGCCAAGGTAGACGGACAACCTACACAGATCATCTCGCCTACTTTGCCACTATCTATTCCAGTGATCGATCTGCAAGCGCTTGATCCCTCGGCACAGAAGGTCGCCGTTCGCCAAATTGCTACAGAGGAAGCCCATTCTCCCTTTGATCTCACGCTCAGTCCGTTGCTGCGCGTGAAGTTGTTGCACCTAGAGGCGACAGAATATCTACTACTGCTCAATCTGCATCACATTATTTCGGATGGCTGGTCACTGGGGGTGCTAATGCGGGAGCTAGGAGCGCTCTATACAGCCTTTGCAGAGGAGAAGCCTTCTCCTTTACCAGAATTATTACCAATTCAGTATGCAGACTTTGCTCACTGGCAGCGGCAATGGCTACAGGGAGAAATTCTGGAGTCGCAACTGTCTTACTGGCGGCAGCAGCTACAAGATCTGCCAGTACTAAACCTCCCGATTGACCATCCCCGCCCAGCCACGCAAAGTTATAAAGGCGCGATCGCTCCCTTAGCGTTATCTCCTCAACTCACGCAAGCCTTAGAAGAACTGAGCCAAGAAGCGGAAACGACGCTGTTCATGACCCTTTTGGCTGCGTTTCAAACTCTACTTTTTCGCTATACAGGGCAGACCGATGTGGCTGTAGGTTCTCCGATTGCCAACCGTAATCGTAGTGAGATCGAGGGATTGATCGGTTTTTTCGTCAATAGCTTAGTGTTACGAACCGATCTCTCTGGTAATCCGACGTTTCGGGAGTTGTTGGAGCGATCGCGGGAAGTCGCATTAGCCGCCTACGCTCATCAAGATGTGCCGTTTGAAAAGTTGGTTGAAGAGCTACATCCAGAGCGAGACTTGAGCCGCAATCCATTGTTTCAAGTCGCATTTGCCCTCCAGAATGCACCGATGGCACCGCTAGACCTTCCTGGTCTGACACTATCTCCTTGGAAACTGGATGTTGGCACCGCTCGGTTTGATCTGGAGTTTCATGTGTGGGAGCAGGCAGAAGGGCTGAGCGGATTATGGGATACTACGAAGGAGGGGTTGAGTGGCTTTGTGGCATACAGTACGGAGCTATTTGAGCCAACTGCGATTACGCGAATGATTGGGCATTTTCAAACACTGCTAGAGGGAATTGTTGCCAATCCAGATCAGCGACTTGCCGATCTGCCCATCCTCAATGCTGCTGAACGGCATCAACTACTAGTTGAGTGGAATCAAACTCAGGTGGAGTACAACAAGGATGTTTGTATTCATCACCTATTTGCTGCCCAGGCTGAAAAAACACCTGATGCGATTGCAGTTTCTGCACCCTCTGGAAACGCGGTTTCCGTATCCCCCGCGAATGTGGCTGTGTTTGCTGATCAGCAATTGACCTATCAAGAATTAGATCAACAAGCCAATCAACTCGCACACTATTTACAGCAAGCAGGAGTGGGGCCAGAAACCCTTGTTGGCATCTGTGTCGATCGCTCCCTTGATATCCTCATTGCCATCTTGGGTGTGTGGAAAGCGGGGGGTGCTTATGTGCCGCTCGATCCAGAGTATCCTCGCGATCGCCTCCAGTTTATGCTGCAAGATTCGCAAGTTTCGGTGTTGCTGACGCAGCGATCGCATGTGGAATTGTTTGGTAACTCCCCATTTTCTTTGCAGAAGGGGAGTGATAAACCCATTTCGGGAGAAGATCAGACGCTTCGAGTTATCTGTCTAGATCAAGATCGGGAGTTGATTGCACAGCAGAAACAGTCAGCCCCCGCTAGTGTTGCGACAGCCGATCATTTGGCCTATGTGATCTACACCTCTGGCTCGACCGGGATGCCCAAAGGGGTGATGGTAGAGCATCGGGGGCTTTGCAATGTGGTGACAGCGCAACAGCAAAGCTTCAATTTGCCGCTCGGGAGTCGAGTGTTGCAATTTAGCGCTTGGAGCTTTGATGCTTCCATCTTTGAGATGCTGATGGCGCTAGGCTCTGGGGGGACGCTCTACATTGTGCCCCAGTCAGCGCGATCGCCTGGAATGGAACTGGTTCGATTCATCCAAACTCAGAATATTGCTGCCGCTATTTTGCCGCCTACGGTCTTGGCCCTACTTCCAGAAAGCGAACTGCCGATGCTGCAAACAGTGGTTGCGGGTGGAGAAGCTTGTAGCGGTGAAATCGTGAAAAAGTGGGCGCGAGGTCGAACGTTCTTTAATGCCTATGGCCCTACAGAAACCACGATTTGGGCGACAGTCGCCGAACTCACTCACAGAGCTGAGAGTCTCGAAAAACCATCGATTGGCCGTCCTGTCGCTAACACCCAAATTTATATTTTAGATGCTCATCAACAGCCTGTGCCCATTGGCGTGGTCGGTGAGTTGTATATTGGCAGTGACGGAGTGGCTAGGGGATACCTCAACCGACCAGAGTTAACTGCTGAACGCTTTATCCCTTGCCTATTTAGCGCTAGCCCAGCAGCAAAATTGTATAGAACAGGAGACTTGGCTCGATATAGATCTGATGGCCTCCTAGAATTCATTGGGAGAGCAGATGAACAGGTTAAGATCCGGGGCTTCCGGATGGAGTTGGGCGAGATTGAAGCGGTTTTGCAGCAGCATCCTTTAGTGAAAGGAGCGATCGCCACAGTTCAGGAATCAGCCTCTGGAGATCAACAGTTAACCGCTTATGTCTCTTTCCATCCAGAGCGTGAAGGAGCTGGGATGGCGATCGCCCAGCAGCTACAGCAGGAGCAAGTAGAACATTGGCAAACTCTATACGATCAGACCTATGCTCAGCCTGTCAATTCCAGTGATCCAACGTTCAACGTTGTGGGCTGGAATAGCAGTTATACGGGGCAACCCATTCCAATAGAACAGATGCGAGAATGGGTCGATCGCCGAGTGGAACAAATTCTCGCCCTACAACCTCAGCGAGTACTAGAAATTGGTTGTGGAACGGGATTGCTGCTATTTCAACTAGCGCCTCACTGTCTCGAATATTGGGCTACAGATTTTTCCCAAATCTCATTAAGTACGATTCACCAGCAGCTAAACCAGCAACAGTTGCCGCCCGTAAAACTATTGCATCGTTCGGCTAACGACTTTGCAGGTATAGAGCCAGCTAGATTTGATCTGATTGTGCTCAATTCGGTGATGCAATACTTTCCGAGTGTGGATTACTTAGTGCAAGTTTTGGAGGGAGCACTGCAAGTCCTAGCTCCGGGCGGTTATCTCTTTATTGGGGATGTGCGGAATCTAGCGTTGTTGTCTGCTTTTCATGCTTCTGTGCAGATGTATCAAGCTAGCCCTGCATTAGAGCGAGCGCAGCTCCAGCAACGAGTCCAACGAGCCATGTTTGAGGAACCAGAACTGCTGATCGATCCAGCCTTCTTTCAGGCGTTGCGATCGCGTTTTCCGCAAATCCAGGACATACAAATTCAGCTCACTCGTGGTCAGGTTCATAATGAGATGACCCAGTTTCGCTACAACGTTGTCCTGCACAAAAGCAAGGAAACTGAGGAGGTGCAGGATCAACAGCCGTTTATCCCTATGAGTTCGCCTGTCTTGGAGTGGAATTGGACAAACGAACTAACCGTCGAGATGATTCGGCAGCATCTGATTGCAGCACAACCAGACAGATTAGCAATCAGAGGTGTGCCAAATGCCCGTGTGGTTGCGGCAGTGACAACGGCAGCTTGGCTGGCAGAGGCAGAATCACCTAAAACTGTGGGACACATGCGAACAGCCCTAGAGCGACTAACAGAATCTGGAATCGATCCAGAAGTTTGGTGGGGCTTGGAGCAAGATTTGCCTTATCACGTAAATGTGAGTTGGTCCGCCGTTGGGAGCGATCGCTATGATGTGACCTTGCAACATCGAGAAGTTAAGGCAGAGCGGAGACTGGAGCCTGAGGCGATCGCCCCTGCTCGTCCTTGGTCTACTTATGCCAATCAGCCTCTACAAAGACAGTTGGCGCGACAGCTAGTGCCCCAGCTCCGAAATTACCTAGAGCAAAAGCTGCCAAACTATATGGTGCCTGCTGCTTTTGTCGTGTTAGAATCTCTCCCGCTCACCCCCAGCGGCAAGATTGATCGTCGGGCTCTCCCTGCGCCCGTTCCGATAGAGTTAACGCAAGGATATGTAGCACCGCGATCGCCGATAGAAGCAAAATTAGTCTCTATTTGGTCAGAATTGCTAGGAGTCAAGCGAGTGGGCCTGCACGACAACTTCTTTGAACTAGGAGGGCATTCTCTCCTTGCGACTCAACTGACTTCGCGCATCCGAGATGCTTTTGCGGTAGAACTGCCTCTGCGTCATTTATTTGAGTCTCCGACTATTGCTCAATTGGCTCAGCAAATTGACAGTTTGCAGGTGAGCCAACCCCAGCCATCTATTCCTGCCATTGTTCCGCTCTCCAGAGAGGCATATCGGCGATCGCGATCGTCTTTGAATCAGAATTAAGGGAGATAAGAGGTGGTAGCTAGTAACAGCCAGGAAGAATTGTTTGTCTTTCCGGCGTCATTTGCTCAGCAGCGATTGTGGTTTTTGCATCAGCTCGTACCGGAGAACCCTTTTTATAATGTCTCGGCGGCAATTCGCTTGCAAGGAAACTTGCACATAGAAGCATTAGAGCAAGCGCTTCAGGAGATTGGGCACCGCCATGAAGTTCTCCGGACTACCTTTGCAGTAGTAGAGGGCGAACTGGCTCAAATCATCAGCCCTAGTTTCCAGTTATCTCTACCTGTAGTAGATTTACGCGCGATTCCCGCGATCGCCCGCACCGAAGCAGCCCAGCGAATTGCCCGAGAGACAGCCCGATATTCCTTCGATCTCACAAAAGGGCCTTTGTTTCGGGTGCAATTATTAAAACTAGATTCAGCAGACTATATCTTGTTGCTGAATTTTCACCATATCGTGGCGGATGGTTGGTCGATCGCAGTATTGATTCGAGAGTTGACTGCGCTCTATCCTGCTTTTCTCAAGCGCCAACCATCTCCTTTGCCAGAGTTACCCATTCAGTATGCCGACTTTGCCCATTGGCAGCGGGAGTATCTGCAAGGCGAGGTATTGGAATCTCAGCTATCCTACTGGCGGCAACAGCTTCAAGATCTCCCGGAATTGCAGTTACCTACCGATCGCCCGCGTCCAGTCACGCCTAGCTACCAAGGATCTGCCCAACAGCTAGAGCTATCACCCGAACTAACCTCAGCTTTAGAGAGCTTGAGCGATCGCGCGGGCGTGTCTCTCTTTATGACGCTGCTCGCTGCATTTCAGACGCTGTTGTACCGTTATACAGAGCAAACAGATATCGTGGTGGGTTCAGCGATCGCCAACCGCAACCGCACTGAACTAGAGGATTTAATTGGGTTCTTCGTCAACAGTTTAGTATTACGGATTGATCTCTCTGGCAATCCTACGTTTGACAAGCTATTAGAACGAGTTCGTCAGATGACCTTAGCTGCCTATGCTCATCAAGAGGTGCCTTTTGAGAAGTTGGTCGAGGAGTTGCAACCAGAACGCGATTTGAGCCGAAATCCGCTGTTTCAGGTGGTCTTTACGCTTCAAAATACTCCAGTAGCCAAGCTAAAACTACCCGGATTAGTGCTCAGCAGCTTGCCTATAGAAACCGAAACGGCTCGCGTTGATCTGGAATTTCACGTTTATAAATCTCTCGATCGACTCACCTGTACGGCAATCTACAGCACTGACTTGTTTGAGCCAGCGACCATGACTCACCTACTAGCGCACTTCCAAACCTTGCTAACAGGGATTGTAGCTGATCCAAAACAACAGATTGTTCATCTACCTATTCTGTCTCCGAGAGAACATCAGCTTTTGCACGAGTGGAGTCAGACAGTGACTCATGAGGTTGCTCCTCGCTGCGCTCACCAATTGTTTGAAGCACAGGTTAGACAAACTCCTGAGGCTGTTGCCCTGACCTATCAAAATCAGCGCCTCACCTATCGAGCCCTCAATCAACGGGCGAATCAATTGGCTCATTACTTGCAGGAGTTAGGTGTAGGGGCAGAAGTTTTGGTGGGTCTCTGTGTCGATCGCTCTCCAGAAATGGTAATTAGCCTTTTAGCCATCTGGAAGGCAGGGGGCGCTTATTTGCCTCTCGACCCTGGCTATCCCCGCGATCGCTTACAGTTCATGCTGGCGGATGCTGAAGTCAAAATTTTAGTCACGCAATCTTCTCGTTTGCATCTGTTTGATACTGAGTTCCTCCAAGTGGTTTGTCTGGATCAAGAGCAGAGAGCGATCGCGCAACAAAACCAAACCAACCTAACTAACCAGATTACGGCTAACAATTTGGCTTATGTCATCTACACTTCGGGTTCTACAGGCCAGCCTAAAGGGGTCTTAGTCGAACATCGCGGGCTGAGCAATTTGGTACAGGCACAGAGACAGATCTTCCATCCCAAACTTGGTAGCCGCATTTTGCAATTTGCCTCCCTGAGTTTCGATGCTGCCGCCTTTGAGATCCTCATGGCTTTAACTAATGGAGCCACGCTCTACCTAGCGCCCCAGACATCTTTGCTACCTGGAGCAGATTTACTCCAATTTCTCCGTCATCATGCGATTACCCATGCCACTCTACCTCCCAGCGTCTTATCTGTTTTGCCCGCAGAACCTCTGCCCGCTCTGCAAGTTCTGATCTCGGCAGGAGAAGCTTGTTCTAGTAGCATCGTTAAACGCTGGGCGCAAGGACGACAGTTTTTTAATGCTTATGGCCCCACCGAAGCGACTATTTGGGCCACCATTGCTGAGTTAACTGTAGATAGCGCTAAACCTACCATCGGTCGCCCGATCGCCAACACTCAAATTTACATCCTAGATACTAATCTCCAACCTGTCCCCATCGGGGTTGTAGGAGAGTTGTATATTGCGGGTATAGGCATTGCCCGTGGCTATCTCAATCGACCTGACCTAACTACTGAGCGTTTTATTTCTCCCTCTCTCCCCTCTGCGGAAACGCTTTCAGCGCACACACCCCTCTACAAAACTGGCGATCGCGCTCGTTATCTCCCTGATGGCAATATTGAGTTTTTGGGTCGCGCAGATACTCAGGTGAAGTTACGAGGTTTCCGGGTCGAGTTAGGTGAAATTGAAGCTGTGCTCCAGCAGCATGAAGCAGTTCAGGTGGCAGTTGCGATCGCTTCTCAAAACAAATTAGGTGAGCAGCGTCTAGTCGCCTACGTGATACCCCATGAGCAACGGTCTGCAACTGAGTCTGAGTTGCGAGAATTCCTGCGATTGCGTCTCCCTCATTACTTAATTCCCTCAACATTTGTCCTGCTGCCAACTCTGCCGCTCACGCCGAATGGGAAAGCCGATCGTGCTGCTTTGCCAATGCCCGAACTCAGTAATTCTAGGCAGAAGGTGGCGATTGCTGCTCCTCGTACCCTTACAGAAGAGCGACTGGTACAAATTTGGTCAGCGGTGCTGAACTTGGAGCAGGTTGGGATTGATGAAAATTTCTTTGCGCTGGGGGGAGACTCGTTTTTGGCGCTACGCCTGATGGAGCAAGTTCAACAACAGTTTGGACAATCTCTACCTTTATCGATGTTGTTTTTGGCTCCGACGGTGGAGCAACTGGCAAAACAACTATCAAGCCCAAAATCTCCAGCTTGGTCTCCCCTAGTGCCATTGCAACCTGCGGGTACTAAGCCTCCTTTCTTCTGTATCCATCCTGTAATGGGGATGGTACTGCCTTATGCCGAGCTAGCCCGCCGGATGGGAACTGAGCAACCTTTTTATGGACTGCAACCTTTTGGGTTAGATGGTCAACAGCCGCCGCTCAGGAGTATTGAGCAGATGGCGAGCCATTACATCCAGGCAATTCGAGCCGTACAGCCGCGAGGCCCTTATCATTTAGGAGGGTGGTCATTTGGAGGGTTGGTAGCGTTTGAAATGGCCCAACAACTGCGGCAAGCAGGTCATGAAGTTGCGCTGCTTGCGTTACTGGATACCCTCGCTCCCCTGCCCAGCAATCAACCTTCTCTTTGGGAGAGTTGGCGATTTCTGATCACAACTGTTCTGAAATCCCTCCCTTCTTTTGGGCTAGACTATTTCCGTCTCCTGATCGCTTCTCTGCTGAAAACGTTTGGGGCAAGGCGATCGCGCCTCAACCAGATTCGATCAAAGACTCTGAGGTCTGCTCCCTCTAGGCTTCCTCCTGACTCGCAACTGCGACTTCTCAAGGAATTGGCGCTAAGCCCCATGCTCCGCATCTTTTATGCCAACAGTCAGGCAGTACAACGCTATATTCCTCGAATTTATTCGGGTCCAATTACGTTGTTCAAAAGCTCACAGTTTAAAGGCTCAAAACCATTGAGCCAAGCCAAAGACGATTTTCTCGGCTGGCACAGTTTAACTACAACCGAGATAAAAACTCATGTCATTCCTGGCGACCACTTCTCAATCTTGAAGCAACCTCACGTACAGGTTTTGGCTGAACAATTGCGCACCTATTTTAAGTAGGTGTAATTCAAAAGCTCATTGATTTAGTAGTTCAGATTAGAATAGTTGTTAGATTTAGCGATCAGACTGATAAATTTATTAAGCTAAAAGTGTCTGAGGATACATGAATTTAGAGGAATTCATCAAGAAAATTAAGACACTTAGGCAGTCAAGTAGCCATTTCACTGAAGATAAGAACTCAAAGTACTTAGACCCTTTACTGATCTACGAACAACTATTAACAGCTCTAGAAGAACTGCAAGTTGCGGAAGCGGAACTGGTACAGCAAAATGAAGAGTTGCAAATTACTCGTGACTTAATTGACCAGGAGCGTCAACGGTATCAAGAATTATTTGAATTTGCTCCAGACAGCTATATTGTCACAGATGTCAGCGGCCAAATTCAGGAAGTGAACGAAGCGGCGATCGCGTTACTCAATTTGCCTAGGGTATCTCTGATTCGTAAGCCATTATCTGTCTTTATTGCTGAATCAGAGCGAGCTATTTTTCGTCTCAGGTTACAAAGATTGCAGCAAGAGTCTACCCAGCAAGAGTGGGAGATACGGCTACAACCTCGCCGAGGGCAGTCCTTAGATGTAGCAGCGACGGTTGCAGTCGTGCGAGACAACTGGGCAAGGCCAATCATGCTACGTTGGTTGCTGCGCGATATTACTGCTCGCAAGCAGGTAGAGAGACAAGTCAAAAAGCTGAATGCAGAACTGATGCAGCGATCGCTCTTTGAAGCCAGTTTGAAGCGAATTCGGGACAAAGTGCGAGAAAGCTTAGATGAAAGCCAGATTTTGCAAACTGCGGTGCAGGAATTAGCCATTGGGCTGCACTTGCGCGCTTGCGATACTGCTATGTATGACCTGCAAACAGGCACTTCTACCGTTTGCTATCAATATAGTGCTCCTGGTGTCTTGACGCCTTCTGTAGTAGGGCAAGTAATCCAGATGGCAGCCTTTCCGGATGGTTACAGTCAGCTTCAGCAAGCTCAAACTTTTCAGTTTTGTGAAATAATGACTGACTCCGCTCGAAGTCAAGTAGCGATTCTAGCTTGTCCCATTGCTGACCATGAGGGTGTCATTGGTGATCTGTGGTGCTTTAGCGACGGAGAGCGAGCCTTGCAGGAAGCTGAGGTGAACCTGGTGCAGCAGATTGCTGACCAATGCGCTATTGCGATTCGGCAAGCTCGGCTCTACCAAACAGCCCAAGCTCAGGTTGAGGAACTAGCAAAACTCAATTTGCTCAAGGATGATTTCTTAAGTACGGTTTCTCACGAACTCCGCACTCCTTTAGCAAACATCAAAATGGCGTCTCAACTGCTCCAAATTGCTAGCACTTCTGAACAACGGGACAAATATCTTAAAGTCTTGCAAGGAGAATGCGATCGCGAAGCGGCTCTAATTAATGACCTTCTAGACTTACAACGTCTAGAGAGTAACCTCCAGAGCAACTTTGTGCCGGAAGCCATCAATCTCTCTACCTGGCTGCCTAACCTCATCGCGGCCCTGCAACTGAAAGCTAAAGCGCACCGACAAAGCCTTCAGTTAGATCTCCCCATCTCATTGCCAGTTTTTATCATTGACCAAGGTAGCTTAGAGCGGTTGCTAGTAGAACTGTTGCATAACGCCTATAAGTACACAGCGGCAGATGGAGAGATTATTCTGCAAGTTCGAGCGACTAGTGCTGTGACTACCTTTACGGTACGGAATCAAGCAGAAATTCCCGCTGAGCAATTACCTCGTATCTTCGACAAGTTCTACCGGATTCCTCATGCTGATCGCTGGAAGCAAGGAGGGACAGGTTTAGGCTTATCCCTGGTAAAGCGTTTAGTAGAACAACTCCAAGGCACGGTGGAGGTAGAGAGTAGGGGTGGTTGGACAACCTTTACGGTGCAACTGCCCAATCACCCAAGCAGGAATGAATGATTAACTGCTGCTGGCGCTTCTCTCAGAGAGTTTCTTCTCGGTAAGTTCTGCTAAATTGGGTGTGGCGATGAAGCCAAAGTAAGTTGCGATCGCAGCGGTAGAGGCATGCAGCCAAATCTCATTACCAAAGATAGGGATAAAGCCCAAAGTGGATTGAGTAGCGGGAATCAGACCCAGAATGGTGAGCAAGCCATAGAATAGGGCCAACGCGCCGCTGTAGAGGCGAGAGCTGCCTAAGGAGATAGAAGCTAGAATTCCTAGAAATCCTACAGTCAGATGAACGATATTGTGCAAGAAGTTAATCGGGAATAAACCTAATAGATCGCCATATCCGCCACTAAAGCCAAGATTCGCCGCATCAGCTGACACTGTAGGTTCTTTCACCAAGGCTGGGATAAATCCCATGATACCGATTAACAGAAAAAGGATACCTATCACCAAGGCGAAATACTGTCCTGGTTTCCGAGATTTCATTGTTGAGATTCCTATTGTCTAAAACTGTGGTCTAAAAAGATGCAAAATCGGCAAAGCCTTAACGGTTAAGCATAATCATCAAACACTTATGAATCTTCTTCTTAGGGCTTGTTTGGATGTATCAAGACGCTGTGTTGAGCAATACGCTCCAAATATTTTGATACTGCGATTTTCAAGCGAATCGCCCACACCCTGAAGTTCAGTAGTTACTTTGACTGCTGCAATGCTTGTACTAAAACCGCGATCGCCTTCTGCTTTTGTGGGTCTGCGCCTTGAGCATAAGCTAACTGGAACGGCACTTCAATATCTGGCTTCACACCTCTCCCTTCTAGCCGTTCTCCGTTGACAAACACATCTACCACAGCTAGATATAGTAGGCTACCATCCTGCATCAGAAATGGGCGACCTCCCACCACAGCCCCTGGAGTTTGGCTACCAATCACGGCTCCAATGTTGTATTTCTGAAAGCCATAAGCCAAAATCTCTTTACCACTTCGAGAGCGTTGGTTGACCAACATAACAACGGGCTTGCTCCAACGGTAATTAAGGTCAGTTTTGGTGCCATCGCGCTCAACTTGAGTCATGGTTGGAGACTTGGCAGTAAAGAAGTTGAGATATTCTGGGATCGCTCCACCCCAGCCCTCTCGCAAGTCTAAAATTAATCCGTCTGCTGTCCTCAAATCGCCATAGATTAGCGATCGCTTTAATTCCTCTTGGTAGCGATCGCCCGCATAAGACCAAATATGCACATAGCCAATTCGCTGATTCCCTTGCTCAATTATCTCCGTGCTCGCCTGCATCGCTTCTAAAAAGAGCTTGGTGGGATCTAGAGATTTGGGAGTAACGGTAATTGTTTGAGTGCTAGCCGCATCCGAAGTGCGCTGAATGGAGACTTTGACTGCTTGCCCTACCTTGCCTACAAAAGATTGGATTGGTTGGTAAGGACGGCCCTCGACACTGAGTAAGCGATCGCCCACCTTTAAGCCTGCCTTCTCCGCGGGGCTGCCATTGAGGATAGCGCTGATAAAAGTTTGACCGTTCAGCTCTTGGGTGAAAATGCCAATGCCAGGATATTCCACCTTGCCATCTGGGAAGAACTTTCTCAGTTGTCTCCACAAACTATCAGATTGAAAGATGCCTAAAAGTTGGTAGTAAGCAGGTTCGGAGCGAGTGTAAAACTGCGTATGAGAAGTCTGCAACTCAGACAACATCTGATTGATCACGACAGCGGCTGCTTCCATAGAGCTGGCTTGCGCTACCAACGGCCTGTAGCGATCGCGAATTGCCTGCCAGTCCACGCCATTAAACCTGCGATCGTAAAAGTTTTGATTGACTGTCTGCCAAGCTTGTTCAAACACTGCACTTTTAGGGTCTGCTAGTCTGGAAACTGCTGGTAAGACGAGTAGGGCAACTAAAAGTAAACCTGTAACACTTGTAATCGCTAAAGCAAACCAGCGGCGTAAATTCTTAAGCGACTTTTGGTGCAGGCTAGACATTGGAAAAACTTCCGCAAATCAATTGTTCTTTAATTGAGACTGGTCTTATCACTAGCCTAATTAAGCTCTGCTTTTCTACATTAGTTTTTAATAGCAAAAGCTCGCAGAGATGAGTGATGTCAATGCTTAGCTTTGGCAATGCTGAAGTGGTTTGGCATTACTGTCCACTAGGTTCTGGCTCTGACAAAAGCTGATAATTCTGGCTTCTAATGAAGCACTTTTGTTGGTAGCTAAATATTCTCGGCTAGGGCAAAAATTGATTTGACTGGCTCAGGTTTGCTACCTTAAGAAGAAATTTAGGGACTAGACTGTCAGCTATGCAATTTTAGAATTTGGGCTAGAGCGCCGATGAGGTGAATAGAAAAGGCCAAGAAATAATAGAGAATACGGTCAACCCCCCTATCTAGGATCTAGTTTATGAGTAAACGGATTCTTCTTGTAGAAGATAACGAAATCCATCGTCTGTTCACCCAAGATTTTTTAGAGTCGCAAGGGTATCAAGTCCTAAGTCTCTGTGACGGCATTGATTTCTTGGAAACGGTGACTGAGTTTCAACCAGACTTACTCATCTTAGATCTAAGGCTACCTCAAGTGGATGGATTCACGCTGCTTCAAGAACTACAACAGTCGCAGTGGCATGCGTTGCCTGTGGTGGTCGTAACGGCCTATGCTTTTTATCGGGAGAAACAAAGAGCGTTGAGTATGGGGGTGCGTTCTTACCTAACTAAGCCCATCAAGCTAGAAGCGATCATCCAAGCGATTGAGATGGAGCTGAGCCTTAACTAGTTTGACTGTGACTGCTCTTGAGTGTCGATAAATGAGAGGGCCACCGTTGGTCGTCTACTCCACGAAACTTGTCAAATATAAGCTGTCTTAAGAGTTAAACCCAGATCTATCTAAAGAGGTGGATTGCGACAGCTACTATTCGTAACTCTAGATACAAGACAGGCAAAATTAGAAGGGCTAAAGTTTATTCATGTTTATATTCCTCAACGAGAGTCTTTGACTATGTGTTAAAGACTCTTTTATTGCTTTTCTAGAGAAATTTCAGAAGCACGCCTAGTTGAAAAGCCCAATGCTGTGATCAATACCTGCGCGAGCGTCCTCACTCATGCTTCCAGCAATCGCCGTTCCTCAGCCCTCTAGTTCCCCTTCTGTGCGTAAGGCTGTAATCCCAGCCGCAGGCTTTGGTACACGTCTCTTTCCCGCTACCAAGGCAGTTAAGAAGGAGCTATTTCCGATTATTGACGCTGAAGGACGAGCAAAACCTGTGATTTTGGCGATCGTAGAAGAAGCGCTTAGTGCTGGGATTGAATCGGTCGGGATTGTGGTGCAGCCCAGCGATCGCGAGCTGTTTGAAACTTTCTTTAACGCGCCACCAGAGGGAGATTATTTCCAGAAACTGGTGGCGAAACAGGGCGCTTACTTGGAGTATCTCCAGGAGGTAGGAGAGCGGATTACGATTTTGACACAGGAGCAGCAAGAGGGCTTCGGTCATGCAGTCTTCTGTGCCAAAGACTGGGTACAGGATGAGCCGTTTCTGCTGCTCTTAGGTGATCACGTCTACAAGTCTGATTCGGAGGTCTCCTGCGCGGCTCAGATGTTGGCTATGTTCGAGCGCTGCGGCAAAAGTGTCATTAGTCTAGAAGTGACCCCAGCTGTTGAGATTAGCCATAGAGGATGTGTGACGGGTACGTGGCAGGAACCACAGGTATTACTAGACGTGACTCAGTTGGTGGAAAAGCCAGAGGTAGAGTATGCGCGGCAACATCTACATATACCTGGCATGGACTCGGATCAGTTGCTATCTATTTTTGGTATGTATGTGCTGCCACCACAAATTTTTGACTACCTGGAAGAGCAGATCCGAGGCAATTTACGCGATCGCAATGAATTTCAGCTCACCTCTGGCCTAGAGCGGCTGCGGCAAGAGTTAGGGATGATGGGCTATATGGTGCAAGGGCGATCGTTTGATACAGGATTACCAGACGCATACCGCCAAGCCCTAATTGAGTTTCGGCAGCCTTAGGAAGTGGGCAAGGGAAACTCAATACTAAATCGCGTCTGTGCGGCTTCACTAGCGACGTGGATGGTCGCGCCTAACCGTTCGACCCGTTTCTTGACTAACGCTAAGCCTAAGCCAGTGCCGCTATACTTCCAAGGATCGTTGTTGGGGATGCGGTAGAACTTATCAAAAATGCGATCGCATTCCTCCACGGGGATCTCCACCCCAGAATTGCTGATATGTAGCTGTAATCGTTCGGGGGTAGCCTCGGCGGAGATTTTAATCTGCTCACCTGGGGGGGTGTATTTACAGGCGTTACCGAGCAACTCCGATAAGACGCGCTCTAAATCAATCAGGTCTGTAGTGAGAGCAGGGAGATCATCAGGGAGATCAACCTGGATTTGCTGCTGTTGAGTATGAGCCCGTTCCATAAAAGTTTCTGCTACATGCGGCACCCAAGTACTAAGTTTGATGCTGGTTAATAGTAAGGGTTCTGCATCAGCATCTAGGCGGGATAAGTCTAGCAGGTCATTAATTAAGCTAATTTCTTGTTCACATTCGTTCTGCAAAATCTGGAAATAACGCTCCAAATCTGCTGATGGTGGTATCTCTATCGGCTCTAAAGTCATCTTCAACATCTGAGTTGCCATTTTGATGTTGGAGATGGGAGTGCGTAACTCGTGGGATATGGTGCTTAAAAAGTCATCCTTGAGACCATTGAGTCTCTCTAGGGCTGCCACTTGGGCCTGAGCCGCCTGATAGAGCCGCGCTTGGCGAATGGCGATCGCGCATTGGTTGGCTACTTGCTGCACTAAATGTAATTCTAAATCTCTAAAAGGATAATCTTTGTCATTGACCAAGCGTAGATCACCTAACACTCCTTGGTCATCCACGATTGCGCAAGCCAACATGGCTACTCGCCCTTGAATCGGATGGGGTACTAAGTTGCACAACTGTAGGGATTGCCCTTCTTGGAGTTGCTCATATTCAGGGAAATAGGCCATCTCGATCACAGAGCCTTGCTCCGAAAACATAGAAGCAGTGTATTCATAAGCGATGGTCGCAGTTTGTTGGGTCAGATCGTACAGAGCCGCTTGGCAACGATTTACGCCTAGTACTAGAGCTAATTCCTGCACGACAGTAGCTAAAATTTGCCCTTCATCCAAGCTATCCCGCAACTTATCGGTGATGCGCTTGAGCATGTCATTAAAGTCGAGGACTTGATGTAACTGAGCAGTATACTGGCGCAGCGATCGCTCGGCCTGCTTGCGTTGCGTAATATCGTGAAAGATACAGTGAATTGCCTTGAGCTGATCTGCTTCAAATCGGCTGCTCAAGGTGCCTTCAACTATAACTTCTCGTCCCTCTTTACTCAAAAATGTGATTTCCAAGCTGCGGGTAGCGGGTTTTGCCTGCACCCAATAGATTGCTTCTAGCCATCGTCCTCGGCTTTGCGGATGCACAATGTCTATGGCTAAGTTGTTGAGGTCCGCTTCGTCATAGCCCAATGTGTGTTTCCAGGCGGGGTTGACGTAGAGTAATTCCCCAGACGGAGACATGATATGGATTAAATCATTGGCATGGTCTAAGAAGTTTTGCAACCGTGCTTGGCTCGTCCGCAGTTCAGCGTTTACAGCTTCTAATTGGTCTGCTTGCCGTTGGATCTGAGCAGTCTTCTGAAACAGCTCCACAAAAGCAGCTACCTTAGAGAGGAGAATTTCTGGCTCAATCGGTTTGAATAAATAATCTACTGCCCCGACCGAATAGCCTTTGTAAACCAACTGGTCGCTGTTATGGAGCGCCGTCATAAAAATAATGGGGATATGACGCGATCGCGCGCGGCTACGAATTAGAGTCGCCGTCTCAAATCCATCCATTTCCGGCATTTGGACATCGAGCAAAATCAGAGCAAAATCTTCTTCCAGCAAGCACTTCAAGGCTTCTTTGCCCGAACAAGCTCGCACCAAATTTTGACTTAAACTAGCGAGAACTCCTTCTAGCGCTAGTAAATTTTCTACATGGTCATCGACCAGAAGAATATTAACTGGAGGCTCAGTTTGCATCATTCCATTGCAACCCAGGGTAGTACCTGACAGCGGCATAGCGGCATAAAGCTAGCCTGCAAGGACTTTATAGTAGTGAACAGCAATTAACGCTAGTGTGGTTAAGTCACCAGTTTCTTAGTTTAGTGTACGGTGCTTCTAAGTAGTAGCCTCAAGGGATAGATAACCGCCGTTATCTATGTAACTTTTAATAGATTTAATTTTAATTTGATTTTATCAGCAAAAAATAATAAAAATGTGTCTAAAACAATTATGAGAAAAGCCCTTGGGCGTCTGGCCGTGTTTCGACCCCAAGGGCTTTTGCTTTAGAGTCACTCCGCACATGAGTAAATGTACAGTCTTTCTACCCATGTTTTAGTTCCATTAAGTGACACTTTTCTGACTGTCCTCACTGATGTGGCTTATGTAGGAAACATAGCAATCCACCAATTTCATAAATTCTTCAGGACTGGTATATAGATTCAGAAAATCTAGATTCAAGGGGCAAGAGTTATTTGTCAAAGGAGAATTGGAATGGGCCTAGCGAAAGTGAGGTAGCCATTGCGGCTTCTTGCACTGCTTCCTTGACGGTTGGTAGGTCTACAAAGCGGATAGCGTGAGGTGAGCTTAAACCAATCTTGCCAGAGAGTTCTACGTCTTCACTAGCAGCCAGTAACAAGCGCAAGCTGTAGGAATCCTGACGGTTAAAGGGAATGAGAACGACATCCAAGGTGGGTTGTGGTTCCGCAAAAGACAGGGGGGTGAGTTGCTTTACCTGGTGGTCACGATCGCCTGAGCGGACCTCGACATGCACGGCTCCATCCTCGGCATCATCCAGATTCAAGGAGATGCCTAACTTAAACTCGTCAAAATCTTGGGTGCCTTGATTGAGTAGATGAATCTGGACCACGCGCAAGTTGTCATACTGATATTCCCTTTGCCCATCCGAAATCCGAATCTCAGTGCGGGGGCAAGATGAACCGAGAACATCTTGGAATTGGGGAGGCGTTTCTACTCTTTGAGCGATCGCAGGTTTACGATTGCGGTAGGCGGCGATCGCGGCATAAAGGGCTGCTCCTACTCCACCCCCAACCAGTAAAGCGATTGCAATGATGAGAATAGTCAGCCAATGGAGATTGAGTAGAAAATCTAACATCCTTTGCCATTCCGTAACTTCTAACTGATCTCCAACACCTGATCTTTGCCCCAGTGAAATGTCTCTTTTACGGTTCGTCAGAACCTTACAGCTTTCGCTCCTGCCCAATCCCCACCAAAGTTTGCCAGATGGCTATGAAGAAGGTGCAGACAATCAGTGCAAAAGCTTCTGGCCGCTTGAGTAAATCTTTCGCTTCGAGGTTAGGGGCGATCACCTGATTATCCTCCTTGGCACCATTCACATTGCCATCATTCTCAGGATTAGCTGTAGTTTGGAGGCTGGGGGCAGAAGATGTGGGTTGCTGTGGTGCAGGTTCTCCGGTGGGGGCTGCGGTATCTGGGGCTGCAACCTGCTCCTCAAAGTTCGCCGCGATCGCCCCAGGCTCCTCTGGTTTAGGTGTTTCTGGCTCTGGTGCTTCTGACTTAGGTTCAGCTAGCTTGGGCTTTTCCGCCACAGGCTGTTCTGGCTTAGATTCCTCTGGTTTAGGCTCTGCGATCGCCAGTTCCTCAGAAGGCAATGCTTCTGGATCTGCTTGGGGTGCTTCTACCTCAATTGCAGCAGTAATCTCAGTTAGGTGGAGGGTCTCGGCGGTCTCAACCGTGTCTGTGTCTAAGCTCAACTGCGCTTCTAGACGCTCTTCTAGAGTGGACGGGGTCAGGAGCGGAGCAATCAATTCGTTACTAGCGGTGTCTGGTGCCTGGTGCCCTGGCTCAAACTCCTCAGCAGCCTGATGAAGCTGGGGTTCCACCGTTCCCTCTTTTGCTTCTGATGCTTGCTGGGTCAAGGTAAGCTGCTTGTCGCCTAAAGCCCGAATGGTGGATAGGAGGTTTTTATGTTTGTGAGGCATGATTGCGGTTCCCAGAGTTAGTTTCAGGAGTAACGAGTTTGAACTGGTGAAACCCAGTTCAGGTCTTGAGCAATCAGTTCGAACTGCTCAACCAAGAAAAGAGTTAATAGCATCATTTTCCTCCGAAAGCGCTGCACTATTACCTGGCCTAACGGATGGACCTGGCACTGATCCCTAGGCTGATTTCCGCAAATTTAACCCAGTTCAACCAGCAACTGGGGTTGCCTTACTGATCGGAGGGCCAGTTTTAGCGGCACCTTTACCAACAAGTACTAAGAATTTAGGAGATTGAGCTTGTGGGGCAATGATCCGGCTTACATTAGGGTTATGGCGCAACTTACATCACATCTTGCTACGGTTAGGGAGAGCAGATCTATATGTATCGAAGAATCCTTGTTGCGATCGATCACTCCAGCATTAGCCGCCAAGCCTTTGAACAAGCTTTAGCCTTAGCGAAGCTGACAGAAGCAAATCTAATGTTGCTCCACGTCCTTTCCTATGAAGAAGAAGGAAGTCCTAGATTGCCAGTGCTTACAGGTTTTGACGCTTATCCTGGCATGATCCGGACTCAAGCTTTAGAGCTATACCAACAGCAATGGCAAAACTATGAAGGTCAAGGGCTAGCAATGCTGCGATCGCGGGCTCAGGAAGCGGCGGATGCAGGTGTGCGAGTGGAGTTTACCCAAAGCCCTGGTAGTCCCGGCCGAGCCATCTGTGCCTTAGCTCGAACTTGGGGCGCAGATTTGATTCTGGTGGGGCGTCGAGGTCGATCGGGTCTGAGCGAACTCTTTTTAGGTAGCGTTAGTAACTATGTGCTGCACCACGCTCCCTGTGCGGTTTTAGTTACCCAAGGAGCGATCGCTCCCAGTCCGCAAGAGCGATCGCCAGACCAAGTAGAAGTTTTGTCTTGAAAGTTTTTTTGCAACTTTTGTCTTGCCAAAAGAGCAGAGATTTCTCTACTCAGGCAGCCTCAGCAGGTAGGAGGTAGAGTTAAGCGATCGTAGTCTGAATGCAGTCGTGCGGTCATCTCGCTTAAATTCAGATGCTCAATTCAGAAGTAAGTAACTGGTCAATCACCTCAGCGACTCCATCACCTCGGCTGCCTTGCGTCACCCAATCCGCTTGTTCTTTCACCATCGGCAGCGCGTTGGCTACGGCTACAGAGAGGGCGCAAATATTCAGAAAAGCGAGATCATTCTCTGCATCACCAAACCCGACTACGTTCTGTGGAGATAACTCCATACGTTCTAGAGCTGCTTTCAACCCGGTCGCTTTGTTTAAGCTGGAGGGCAGCACCATCACAGCCTCTTTATTGAAAATTATCTGTAGCTCTAACCCCAAATCTTTGATTATTTCTAATACCGTGGTTTCATAGGGTTTCCAAGTTGCTACAATCACGCGACCAACAGCTAAGGAATCAACTTGGCGTTCTTGAAGAGCTTGGATAAAGGCTTCGGGAGGGCGATCGCCCAACAACTCTTCTTCACGGGTGTTAGGCCAGTACAGCAAAGCCCCATTCTCAGCAACCACACAATCAAACCAATCTACCTGCGGCAGCACGTGGAATAGCTCGTCTAAACGTCTACCTGTGACTAAAATGAGTTTGCGGCCAGATTCGCGGAGGCGTTGCAAGGCTGCAAGCGTGGTTTTGCTGACTTGACCTTTCGTAGCGAGTGTTCCGTCGTAATCTGAAGCAATTGCTAAATAACGCATTGCCTTAATTAGATAGGTCCATTTATCCTAAGGTGCGGGATTGCCTGGCTCATCTAATAGAAGCACTAAATCTTAAAGGCAATTTACTAAGTTAGACTTGCGAGAGTTGGCCTACTGCATCGTGATGCAATCTGTAACTTAACTATGCAACTCGTGACAAAAATCCTGACGAAAGATAATTAGCTAACTATTGCTTAACTCAATCCTGTGCTAGCCTGTGGAAAAGGATTATTTTCGGCTGTGTAATTCGTTTTGTTGCAAGCGTTTCTCCGAATCTAACTCTCTGCACCTTTGATTCTGGAGATGCCCCAACCGAATGGCCCAAATAATTCTAAATGAAAATGAGGGAATTGAGGCAGCAATCCATCGATTCAAGCGGAAAGTTTCTAAGGCAGGAATTTTTCCAGATATGAAGAAGCATCGCCACTTCGAAACGCCTGGGGAAAAACGTAAACGTAAATTAGTTGCTAAGCATAGACAGCGGAAAAAATATTCTCGTCACTGATCCTTAAAACTTATCTGGCTGACGCAGCCTAATCAACCTAAAACTCTCGGACCTGAGTTCCGGAAGTTAAGCTTGATCGCTGAAATGAGACACTCCTTCTCTTCGTAAATCTTCTAACAACTCCTAAAGGCTCCTATGAATACCAAAGAACTTCTAAGCCGCTACTCAGCTGGACAAAGGGACTTTAGAAACCTTAATCTAATGGCCGCTAATTTGAGAAATCTTAACTTCAGTGGGGCTAATTTCAGTGGAGCCAACTTCAGAGGGGCAAACCTGACTAGCACCAATTTGAGCCAAGCGAACCTGAGCGATGTCAATTTGACGGGCGCAAACTTAACCAGAGCCAACTTGACACGGGCTAATTTGAAGAATGCCGACTTGACTCATGTCAATCTGAGTGACACAAATCTGAGTCATGCGTATCTGTCAGACGCTATCCTGCCAGATGGAGCAGGAGCCAAACTCGCCTCTAATAGTCCTGCGGTAGCGCTGTCTCAAGATGTAGTAGGCTAACTTGTTCTGAACTACCCTGAACTCGCTAACCTACTAGTGCCTAGTCTTTACTCTAAGCAAGGCTCCTCTTTGAGGGGAGCGAGTAAGGGAAATTCTTCGCCGCGCAGGTAGGCATCAAATTCTTCTTCAAATCGGCTCCAGCTTGTTGCAATCGAACGTTGCAAACGACAGGCTGGAGCTTCTCGGTATAAGGGGAGGCGTTGCTCGATCTGCGTTTTCAGCGCTGGATGCAATTCTTCAAAGACATCCGTTTTTGTGCCTGTGTAGTTCAACACTAAAAAGCCTGGTTTGCCTTTCATCTTCATCCAAGGCTCCCAAGGTCCCATGCGGTAATAGGACAAAGTGACAGCGCGATCGCAACTGGCATCTACGATTTCGTCTTCAAGCATGCGAGTTGGAAAAATAAATTTGTAGGAATCAGAAGATTGCACGAATGGCTCAGGAGAATATTCGGCAAACTTAGGATTACTAGCCAAATTATTAGGTAGCTTCAGGTTGAGGTCTAGTGAGACAAAAGACACCTCAGGCCCAATAAAAGCCCCAACCTGTGGCGGAATCTGAAACTCCTGATAGTCGTAGGAGCGGTGGATGACGTGTAGCGTTTCACCTGTCCACGGATTTTCCCATTGCCGCAATATTTCTTGCGATCGCGGCTCCAGATAGAGCGTAAATTTGCGGCTAAGTAAAGTCCAGCGTGAAGTTGTAGGGTCTTGAATACAGCGCGAAATATCGACCCCCAAAAAGTCGAACAAATGAATGGGTTGATCTGAGTCGAGCGGCTGCGCGTACATCGAGCCTGTGGCTTCAAAGTAGTGAGTTCCGCCATCGGTACTACAGCGCATTTTGACAAACTGCTGATCGGTAATTGTGGACTTGCGTAAAGTCATATTTCACCTCTAGCGAGATCGATTAATCGTAGCTTGAAGATCAGGTGAAGGGAAAATCTCTGTAATGTTACGGGTAATCAAACGCTGCATCTAGGCACTCTGAATCGATAAGTCCTAAAACCAATGAAAATTACTGCAATCTTCATGAATAAAGTAGCAATTTGATTAATTTATTTTAGTGAAAACTCGTAACTATGAAATTGCACTTAAAGCTTTGTAGGAAGACAAAAACTACAAAGTGGGTTTAGATTGGGTTAGCTTAATCAAGATTTTAACTACAATACCAAGCGCTGAATTCCAGCTAGCAAAAGGCTTTTAGGGTTGCGATCGCAGTTTTTTCCCTTTGATGGCTTCAGTAGTACTGAACTAATTAATAATTTTCTACACGGGCACTTTGGCGCTGATTAGAACGTCTTTATAAAAGCTTTGTTAAATCAGCTCCATCCTTGTCAGGCAGTGGTGAAGGTTGCAAATGAGTGAAATTCGTGTGGCCCTAATTGAATCTCAAGACCTCAGTCGGTATGGGATGCAAGCGGCTTTAGGACAAAGTGATCTAATCACTATTGTCGGTGAGGCAGCCAAAGGGCGAGAAGGTCTAGACCTGTTGCAACAAACTCAGCCCGATTTAGTCATTATCGAGCTGGATTTGCCTGATATCAGTGGCATTGAGGTTATTCAGCAGATTAAGAACCCAGAGTCGGAAGCAGAATCTGCCGACCTGAAAGTTCTGATTTTTAGCACTGAAGCTAATGAAGAATTGGTCATGCAAGCCTTTGCCGCAGGTGCAGATTCTTACTGCTTAAAAGACAAAACTAATCACCAAGATTTGTTAGAAGCGATTGAGGCAACTTACCAGGGAAATTCCTGGCTCGATCCCGCGATCGCTCGGATTGTGCTGTCCCACTATCAACAAACAATTGAGCAAGACACCAACGATTCTAGCCCCGGCTCTGTAAGCATTGAACCGATTGACCCAGCGGTAGGCCCCATTTTAGGCGCTGACCCTTTAACTAAACGGGAGCTAGAGATTCTGGAGTTAATTGTGGGGGGGCACAAGAACGAGGAAATTAGTCAAAAGCTCTATATCACGCTGGACACGGTGAAAACCCATGTCCGTAATATCCTGAACAAAATGGGAGCCAGCGATCGCACTCATGCAGCGGTTTTAGGCTTGCGTTCAGGCTTAGTGAATTAGAGCGATCGCTAGGTAATTCTCTCCGAGTTTACTTGTCACATCACCTGATGTGCTGATTTCAGGTTATGCCGAATGATGGGGTTGCTCCTTCGCGAGAAATAAATATACTTTTGTGAAGATAACAAAACCCTTTTGATCAGCGAGGAGTAAAGATGTACATCGTACAAATTGCCTCTGAGTGCGCTCCAGTCATCAAAGCCGGAGGCTTGGGCGATGTGGTTTACGGACTCAGCCGCGAATTAGAAACGCGAGGACACTGCGTTGAGCTGATTCTGCCCAAATATGATTGCATGCGCTACGACCATATTTGGGGCTTGCATGATGCCTACCGTGACCTGTGGGTGCCTTGGTATGGCGGCACAATTCACTGCTCAGTTTACTGCGGCTGGGTACATGGGCAACTCTGCTTCTTTATTGAGCCTCACTCTCGCGATGATTTCTTCAATCGCGGTTGTTACTACGGTTGCCACGACGACACCATGCGCTTTGCCTTCTTTAGCAAGGCCGCTCTAGAATTTTTGCAACAAAGCAACAAGCGTCCCGATGTCATCCACTGCCACGACTGGCAGACTGGCTTAGTTCCCGTCATGCTGTTTGAGAATTACAAGTATGAAATGGGGCTCCAGCGGGTTTGTTACACGATTCATAACTTCAAGCATCAAGGCTTTGCGGGCAACGAGATTCTTTGGGCCACTGGACTCAACAACGAAGATTACTATTTCCAACCCGATCGCCTGCAAGACAACTTCAACCCCTTTGCTTTGAACTTGATGAAAGGGGGCATTGTTTACGCCAATGCAGTAACCACAGTTTCACCGCACCACGCTTGGGAAGCGCGTCATACAGAGGTGGGGTCTGGTCTGGGCCACACGCTGCATATGCATCAAGACAAATTTACCGGAATTCTCAACGGCATTGATCTAGACTTCTGGAGCCCCGAAGTCGATCGCTATATTCCACACCACTACACCAAGGACAACTTAGAAGGCAAAGCCCAGAACAAGAAAGCGCTGCGCGATCGCCTGTTGTTGCAAGATGTAGACAAACCGCTCATTGCTTATATTGGCCGTCTGGATGCCCAGAAAGGCGTTCATCTGGTACATCACGCCATTTATCACGCCATCGATAACGGTGCCCAGTTTGTCTTGTTAGGTTCCGCCACCGAAGCGGGAATTAATGCTCACTTCCAGCACGAAAAGCGCTTCTTAAACGATCATCCAGATGTGCATCTAGAGCTGGGTTTTAACGAAGAACTGTCGCACCTGATCTACGCTGGGGCCGATATGATTTTGGTGCCGAGCAACTACGAACCCTGCGGCCTGACTCAGATGATTGGCTTAAAGTACGGCACAGTCCCGATCGTCCGGAGTGTGGGGGGTCTGGTGAATACGGTGTTCGATCGCGACCACGACTCCAATCATTTGCCCGAAACCCGCAATGGCTATGTCTTCTATGATTCTGACTATCAAGCGTTAGAATCAACCATGAATCGAGCTTTGAGCCTGTGGCGAGATTACCCCAAAGAGTTCCAACAATTAGTGAAGCAAGGCATGGAGTACGACTACTCTTGGAACCATCCGGGTAAGGATTACATCGAGATTTACGATCGCATCCGCTACAAACCAGCTGCTGTAGCGCTGTAATAGTCTGAGTAATAGTCTGATTGGGAGGAATGGGGTTTGTCCCACCCAAAACTAACTACTAGGGCGCACTCCGGTGTGCCCTAAAATGTGTTTAGACGCTTGATTCGCACGGGAAGCATGACCGAAATTGTTGTTGCCGCACTCTACAAATTTGTCAGCTTGCCAGACTTCGCTGAGAAAAAAGATATGCTCTTGGCCTATTGTTTAGACCAAGACATTAAGGGCACCCTTCTTTTCGCTTCAGAAGGGATCAATGGCACGATCGCCGGATCTCGCTCAGCGATCGATGCGGTTCTCTCTGTTTTGCGGGCTGATCCGCGCCTCGCTGATTTAGAGCACAAAGAGTCTTATACAGATATTCCCCCGTTCGATCGCCTGAAAGTTCGCTTAAAAAAAGAGATCGTGCCTTTAGGCGTGCCTGAGGTTGACCCCAACCAGAAAGTAGGAACCTACGTCAGTCCAGAAGAGTGGAATGATCTGATTGCCGATCCAGACGTAGTGGTGATTGATACGCGCAATGATTACGAGGTGCAAATTGGTACTTTTCAAGGCGCTTGCAATCCCCAGATGGCTTCCTTTCGGGAATTTCCTGACTATGTTCGCCAGCATTTAGACCCCCAAAAACATAAGAAAGTTGCAATGTTTTGTACGGGTGGAATTCGCTGCGAAAAAGCTTCCTCTTTTATGTTGGAGCAAGGGTTTGAGGAAGTGTATCACCTGAAAGGCGGCATCTTGAAGTACCTCGAAGCAGTCCCAGCCGAAGCAAGTCTTTGGGAAGGCGAGTGCTTCGTATTTGACCAACGGGTAGCGGTGCGTCACGGGCTAGCACCTGGTTCTTATGATGCTTGTATGGCTTGTGGTAGACCTATTTCAGACGAGGACAAAGCTTCAGAACATTACCAGGAAGGGATTTTTTGTCCTCATTGCTTTGATAGTCTTACAGAAGAAAAAAGAGCCCGCCAAGTAGCCCGCCAAAGGCAAGTTGAACTAGCGAAGCAACGTCATCAGGCTAGCGTCGAGCCTTAAGCGGTTTTGCCAGTTTCCGCATTGCTGCCTTCAATCATAAATTAGAGATCAAAAGGATACGCTGATGAAAGCGAAACATATTATTAACTTGCAAAAGGGGCTGACTGGATTTGTAGTCCTAGGACTGATGTGGGCTTATCACAACTTCACTATTGGCCCGTGGATTTATCTGGCGCTTCACGGCACCTACGGCCTGCTTTGGTTGCTCAAAGATCAGCTCTTTCCCGACAAGCAATGGGAGCAGAAGATTTCACTAGGGCAAGGAATTTTTGTTGGCATTATCTTAGTTTTGTATTGGGTTGCTCCCTTCTTGCTGATTAGTCGTGGTGTTGTGCCGTCGGCTCCTCTGATTGCGGCGGCTGTGGCCTTGAACATCCTTGGTGTATTCCTCCACTACAGCAGCGATGCTCAGAAATACTTCACGCTGAAATATCACCCTGGTTTAATTACAGAAGGCTTTTTTGCCCGATGCCGCAACACCAACTACTTAGGGGAAGTGCTGATCTACAGCTCATTTGCGCTTTTAGCTCAGCACTGGTTGCCGTTTGTGATTCTGGCTCTGTTTGCAGCAGGTTTGTTTATCCCGAATATGCGGAAGAAGGACGAATCTCTGGCGCGTTACCCAGAGTTTGCTGAGTACAAGGCGCGTTCTGGTTTGTTGTTGCCTCAATTCCTGCCATCAAGAAACTCTGTTTTAGACAGTCAAGCTTCTGATTCACCTCAAAACGGCTAAACTGGCGATCGCCTGAGTGAACCATTTCCTGTTTGGGAGTAGCTATAACGGCACTTATCTTCCAAGATTTGGGTCTTTATCAGATGTATCCCTAAACTGATGCCCAATTTGGTGAGTGCTCATGGGACAAAAACAAAATCACATCGCGATCGCTTTGATCTCTGCTCTAGCCCTGGTTGGGGTAGGCAGTTACAGCTTATTGCTTGCTGGTAAAGCAGTTTCATCTGCGTCGGACCTCGCTCAAGGAGCGCCACCTAGCCCGAAACCTACTCCCCAAATCATCGTGGAGCCGCAACCGGTGCGAGCTTTGCCAGGGCAGCTAGATCAGGTGCCGATGTTTAACAGCAATAGCCCGGAGTGGGTTAAGACTGAGGGTATTCTGCTTTCGACTCTGCCGCCTACGGGCAAGAAAACACCAACTGCCCATCTGAACTTTCCGTTTCAGGGCCGCTTCGATTTATTCATTCACCACCAAACCCACACCCCGAAGGATCTACAAACTTTCTACTTGGGTGTGATGCTGCATAACTCCAGTTCGCAACCCGTGACTGTTGATGTGTTGCAAGGCGCGACTTATCTGACCCAAAGCGCTCCCTACATCAAGCTGCCAACCTATGTAGACAATCCCAACAATACAGTCTATGCAGGGCCAGGCGATCGCGTGGTGACAGATATTCTTCAGGGCAAGAGCCAAGCTGATTTTCCGGCTCAACTGGTGATTCCGCCAGGGCAGAGCCGGATGCTCCTAAACCACCCGATGCCAGTGCGGGGTTTAGAGAAACCAATCAATGGGCGATCGGGTTATCTGCGGCTGCGTAGTAGTGGCAAGGTCTACGCAGCCAGCTTGATGATGTTTGCCAAGAAAAATGCCAATGGTAGCGATCGCGCCCCCACCTTGGCTGAATGGCAAGCCCTACTAGACACCGGGACTCTCTCTGGACCTCGCGACAAAGTACCAACGCCACCCGAACAGGCAGGCGGACAGTTGATTTACGGTCGAGTTGCAGGCGTTGCTCAAGGATCGCGCTGGCAAGCTCAACTCAGCGATCGCCCTGGCGCTAAAAACTTAACCATTCCTGCTCCAGGGCAAGCGGTATCTTATGCCATCAGCACAGTGCGAGCAGGTCGCTTGGGCACGGAGCAAAATCAAGCGGCTAAAATGCTGGTGCGCTACCCCGATACCGCTTATGAATCCCATGCTAATTATGGCGTGGAATATAACTTAACCTTGCCGCTTTTCAACCCGACTCAACAGCCTCAGAAAGTGGCTTTAACCTTAGCGACTCCTTTAAAGGAGGATCGCCTCAGCCAAGGTGGATTGCGTTTCCGCCAACCCCCCTTTGATGTTCCCTTCTTTCGAGGCACTGTACGTCTGCGCTATCCAGATGATCGAGGCCAGCTTAAGACTCGGTATGTCCATTTGTGGCACCGCAAGGGACAAGTACTGGAGCCGTTAGAGATGCTCACTCTGCCTCCCAACAGTGGCCGTTCTGTGCAGCTAGATTTGATTTATCCGCCTGATTCCACCCCACCTCAAGTCCTCACCCTCAAAACTCAAGGTTAATTTCTATGTAAGTAAGCTGGACTGCCAGAATTGACGCTAATAAGGTATATATTGATCCAAAGCGTTGCGAGATTCTGCGGATTGGCAAGGACGCCTGCATGAAACACCCTGCCACTCTTATCACCAAGCGATTGCAGAAAGTGCCACTGCAAACGGTTCTGGTCGCTCCTTTTGTCTTGCAAATTGCGATCGCAGTTGGGCTGACGGGTTGGCTGTCGCTACGTAATGGTCAGAACGCGGTCAACGATGTGGCTAGCCAGCTACGGACTGAGGTAACCGCTCGAATTCAGCAGCATGTCACGACTTATCTAGAAACTCCTCATCTCGTCAACCGCATTAACGCTGATGCCATTCGCTTGGGATTACTGAACGTTGAAAACATCCCTGGTTTAGAACGCTATTTCTGGCAACAGATGCAGCAATTTAAGACGGTGAGCTACATCTCGTTGGGGACAGAGCAGGCAGAATACATCGGAGTAGAGCGCTTAGATAATGGTGCCTTACAGATTGAAGTCTCCGATCGCGCCACAGGTCGAAATTTCCAAACCTACGCCACGGATAGCCGAGGAAACCGCACGCGACTGGTGCAAAGTAAACCCAATTATGACCCGCGCCAGCGGGATTGGTACAAAACCAGTGTGAAAGCGGGTAAACCGATTTGGACCGAGATCTACACTTACTTCTCCACGCAAAAACTCACGATCACGGCTGACCAGCCACTGTACGATGCCCAAGGCAAATTGATTGGGGTGACGGCGGCTGATTTGGTGTTGTCTCAAATCGGCGACTTTCTCCGCAGCCTCAAGATTGGCAAAACGGGGCAAACCTTTATCATGGAGCGATCGGGGCTTCTAGTTGCAACTTCGCTGCCCGAGAAACCTTTCATCCTCAGCGCTGATGGCAAAACGCAGGAACGACTGGCCGCGACTGCTAGCCGCAATCAGTTGATTCGAGCCACGGCGCAGCACTTACAGCAACGCTTCGGTGATTTGCGACAAATCCGAGGTAGCCAACAGCTCGACTTTCAGTTGGAGAATAAGCGTCAATTTCTGCAAGTGCTACCGCTACCAGATCAGCGAGGTTTGGATTGGCTGATCGTGGTGGTAGTACCAGAAACAGACTTCATGGAGCAAATCGAGGCCAACACGCGATCGACAATTTTGCTATGTTTGGCCGCCTTGATTGCTGCGATTGTGCTGGGACTTCTCACCTCGCGCTGGATTGCGCAGCCGATTTTGCATTTGAGCCGAGCGGCTAAAGCTTTGTCCCAAGGTGAGTGGGAGCAAACGGTGCCTGTGGAGCGAGAAGATGAAGTGGGGGTCTTGGCTCGGGCGTTTCAGAATATGGCGGAGCAGTTACGCGCTTCCTTTGGCGTTTTAGAACAACGCAATGAAGAGTTAGAAGTCCGAGTTCAGGAGCGAACTGCGGATATTCGAGCGGCCAATGAGCAACTGCTGGTGGAAATTGCTGAACGCCAGCGGGTGGAAGATGCATTGCGGGTTTTCTTGCACGCCGTTTCTCATGACCTCCGCAACCCAGTGACCGGGATGTTGATGGTGTTGGGGAATTTGCTCAAAAGTGAATCGCTGCCTGTTGATGACTCCAACGGTTCTGGCAAGGCGGTGATCCCGGTGGCTCGTAGCATTTTGGAGCGCATGGCTCAAAGTAGCGATCGCCAATTGTATTTAATTAACTCGCTTCTAGAAGTCCATGCCAGCGAAGTGGGGGGGATTGTCCTTCAGACTGAACCGCTGGAACTTGGGCAACTGATCATAGATGTGCTGACGGATTTTGAGCCTCTGCTCTCTAAAAACCAAGTTAGCGCCACAGCTCTGATTCCGAACCATCTACCTGCCGTTCCAGCAGATCCCTTGCAACTGCGCCGAGTGCTAGAAAACTTACTAGCAAACGCCCTGAAGCACAACCCGCCAGGAGTGAGCTTGAGTGTCAGCGTGGAACAAGGAGACAACTCGTTGCTTTGCCGAGTGCAAGACAACGGAGCAGGCATCAACCCAGAGGTGCGCGAGCATTTGTTTGAGCTGTATTCTCGCGGGCCTCAAACCCGTCGCTCTACCGGACTAGGACTAGGTTTATATCTTTGCCGTCAAATTATTGTGGCTCATAGGGGAGAGATGGGCGTGACTAGCAGTCCTGAGGCTGGCTCGACCTTCTGGTTTACCTTACCTTTGGCACCTGTAGCAGCAACCACAAAATCACCTTGATGGGTGAATCATGTGAGCGAGGTGCGATCGCCTTACCCCCACCTAAGATAAAACTAAGGTGGTTAAACAAACTGAGTTTGAAATCAGCTACACCTGCTCTCAAGCTGATTCCGCAAAGAAGTCAGTCTTCTTAACTAGCGCGAACTGGTTATTTTCACAGCAATTTAACGGTGTGTATAACCAAATCTAATAAAGTTTGAGCCACTACCAAGCTGACTATATTGGCACAGCCTGGTTGAGATTACGCATATCAGGTGGTTGCCGATTAGGGCGGCAAAATCGCTGTCTAAAGATTCGCTTGTCTTCGCTTTATCCCCAAAATTAAATCCTATAAGAACTAAATTATGATTGCTGATGTGAACTACCTCCAGGCTTTACGAAATTGCTGTCGCGATGAAGCAGCTTTTACCCAACTACAACAACTCCTCGCAGACCCTCGCGCCAGTCAGCATTTATCAAAGTTATCAGGGTTTGTAGGCAGTCAACCTCAGGCAGAAGCTAGCACCGTTAATCTAAGCGCAATAAGCGCAACCAACACCGTACTAGAGCCGCTAGCTCGGGTAGAAGCGTTGTTGCAAGAGGCCTCTAATGAACTTCAGGAAGTACGTCAGCGGCAAGCTGTACTGTTTCATGTCATGGAGCATGATCTGCGCCCTTTCCTCATGGGTACCTTGATGGTTTTGCGGAATTTACTCAAGCAAGGAGATGAGACGGTTACAATCACTCGCTCTAGAGTAGAACGGATGGTTCAAGCCAGCGATCGCCAACTGAATGCTATGAGCGCCCTGCTCGAAACCTACGCTACAACAGAGCAAACCGTACCGTCGCAACTGGAACCTGTAGAGTTTCCAGCGCTCAGCCAAACTATCTTGCAAGATTTAGCACCCCTTTTAAGGGCCAACCAAGCGAGAATTACGCCGCAGCTTCCTGCCAATATGCCACCCATTTTGGCAGATTCGGACCAAATTCGCCGGGTGGTTTCCCACCTAGTGACCGCAACCTTGCAACACAATCCACCGGGCCTGCATTTAACTCTTGCTGCCGAAGTGGAAGCTGGGATGCTGCGCTGTACTCTACTCGATGACGGACTCGGCTGGGACTCTCGAGAATGCGATCGCTTTTTTGAATTGCAAGTGCGATCGCCCCATGCTTGCTGTTCTACGAGTTTGGGGGTGCAACTGCACCTGTGTCAGCAAATCATTCAAGCGCATGGAGGTGAAATTGGCGTTATCAACACCGAACCCGGTTCGATCATCTGGTTTACGCTGCCCCTAGCGACGGCGGTTGCTTCTAGCAGTTACGCACCAACTCGGCTCGCGATCGCGCCAGGCTTAAACTAAACCAGAGCGCAAGGCGACCACTGCGGCTTGCACGCGATCGTCTACCGATAACTTATTCATGATGCCCCGGACGTGAGTTTTGACGGTATTGGGGCTTAGGTAGAGTTTGGCAGCGATTTCGGGGTTACTTAGTCCTTCAACCATCAGCTTCAGCACTTCCAGTTCACGTTCCGACAGTTGACCAATGCCACTGTTGGGCGTAGGAGGCTTGAGGTGATCAATCACACGCCGGGCAATTTGAGGATCGAGGTAGGTAGCGCCTTCCTGAGCTGCGGCGATCGCTGCTTGGAGTCGATCTAAACTGGCACCCTTAATACAGTAAGCATCGGCTCCACTAGAGAGGGCTGCAATAATTTCTGTTTCTGCCGTGTGTGAGGTCAGCATCACGACCCGCACCTCAGGGAGCGCAGCCTTAATTTTTTGAGTGGCCGCGATTCCGTCTAGTCGGGGCAGACCGATGTCCATGATAATCAGGTCTGGCTTGAGTCTTAGGGCTGCCTCTACACCTAAATACCCATCTTCTGCCTGTCCCACAACGATGCACGCCGAATCAGCTTGTAATGACTGTTCCAGACCCAACTGCATCATTGGGTCATCTTCAATAATCAAGACCCGTAAAGTTGGCGATGAGATAGTGGCATTCATAAATAGATCTTGTGGCAATACAGCCTTAGTGTAGGCATCTACTTCAACTTTGCACTTCACCCAGGTGATTCACCTGAACGAGTGATGCTGGACAAAGCCAGAGTAGTCCTATAGCGCCTCTATTATTCTCAGCTTGATTCAGGTAGAACTTCCTAGGGTGTATTGACAGGCATACTCATAATGAGTACGCTTTAAGCAGTCATAGGATGCAAAACTTTACATCCAAACCCAGCGAGGAGCGAAACTTATGTTGCCTAACCACGAAGGACAAAAAGTTCCTGACGTCACCTTCCGAGTTCGACAGAACAATCAGTGGATTAACATCACAACTGATGATCTGTTTGCCGGAAAGACTGTAATCGTTTTCTCCTTACCTGGTGCTTTCACCCCGACTTGTTCCTCTACTCATTTACCTGGCTACAACGAGTTGGCTCCAGCCTTTAAGGAAAACGGTGTAGACAGTATTCTTTGTCTTTCGGTCAATGATACGTTCGTGATGAACGAATGGGCTAAGGACCAAGACGTTGGTAATATTACACTCATTCCAGATGGTAATGGTGAGTTCACCGAAGGCATGGGGATGTTGGTTGATAAGACTGACCTGGGCTTTGGTAAGCGGTCTTGGCGCTATTCCATGCTAGTCAAGGATGGTGTGATTGAGAAGATGTTTATTGAGCCAGAAGAACCAGGAGATCCTTTCAAAGTGTCGGATGCCGATACAATGCTCAAGTACATCAATCCTCAGGCTGTGAAGCCTGAATGCGTCTCCTTGTTTACAAAGGAAGGTTGCCCGTTCTGTGTTCGGGCTAAAGAGATGTTGAAGGAGCGTGGCCTCGCCTACGAAGAAATTGTGATTGGTAAAAATGCGACGACACGCTCGTTGCGAGCTATGGCAGGAGGAACAACAGTCCCTCAAGTATTTATTGACGGCAAATTGATTGGTGGGTCTGAGGCCCTGGCAGATTATTTGGGTGTTGCCTAGTCGCTCTAAGTAGCTTGATTAGGGTAATTTAAGCGTAACGCGATCGCTGACTTTCGTCTCTAGAATGAGATTTGAAAGCTGTGATCGCGTTTTATGTTTAAGGACACTTGCTAAAACTCACCCAACTACGATCGCAGCTCTGTTTTCCGGTAAAGATATCTTTGGAAATCAATTTTTATGGCTAATTTACCCAGAATTTTGGCTTTTGCTGGCAGTACCCGAACAAATTCCTACAACAAAACCCTGGTTAAAATTGCCGCTACAGGAGCTCGGGCTGCGGGCGCTGAAGTTACTTTTTTAGATCTACGCGATTTGCCAATGCCGCTTTATGACGAAGATCTAGAGGCGGCTGAAGGAATTCCTGCCAATGCCTTGAAATTTAAGGAGATTATGGTAGCTCATCAGGGACTCCTGATTGCTTCTCCTGAGTACAACAGTTCTATCTCTGGGGTGCTCAAAAATGCGATCGATTGGGCTTCTCGTTCTACCCCTGGCGAACCCTTCTTAGCTGCTTTTACAGATAAAGTAGCCGCAATTATGAGTGCGTCTCCGGGCGGTTTAGGAGGGTTAAGAGGCTTGGTTCATGTTCGCAGTATTCTGTCTAATATTCAAGTTTTAGTCATTCCCGACCAAATTGCGATCGCAAAAGCTCATGAAGCATTTAATCCAGATGGCAGCTTGAAAGATAGCGCTCAACAAACTACCGTTGAGAATCTCGGCGCTAAAGTCGCTCAAATACTGACAAAGTTACAGAGTTAAAGGCATAACAGCTAAAAAATAATTGAGAGAGAGATACGACAAAACCATATCCCTCTCTCAATTTTATAAATCACTTGTCATAGTAGATTAAAAGCTATCGCAACAAATTTTCTAGCTTGCGCGAGCAGTTAAATCTATCAACGAATTTGTAGAGTTGCTATTTTTATTTGAGCCAGCTGGAACTAAGCAAAATTCCCAAAACTCCCAAGATATGACCAAAACTCATTGCGCCTAAGAAGGTGGCAACACTCATGTTGTTCAGTAGGCCAGAGAATGGTCCGAGAGGCATCTTAGGGCCAACTTTGGGAAAGCGGACGGTGCGGCTGGCAATGAACAAAGCCAGTAGGCAGGAACCAATCATAATGGGGGTGCCTTGCCAGTTCCACAAAGCGGTGGGGTCTTGGGACGTAGCAGCAGGGACTGCTGCCAGCAACATAGAGTGAATCAAGATGCTTTCTCCTACTTGTTGAGACACTATATTGATCAACATTAACCGGACGCAATAACCATCTGCCTAATGTAGTTGAAGTAGGAAGTTGGCTAATTCTGCGGCCAGAACATCGCTAGGATTCATCGTCCCGTTGTATTGGCGATCGCACCTCAGCCTGACGAAGGATTTATTAGTGTTAGTAACAAAACTTATCTTCCGTCTTTATATAGGCGTTACCTGGGCCACAGGTGTTTAGCATGCGGGTGTGAGATTACTGTTTTGGACATCTGTTATGACATCTGCAAATACCAATACCGCTCAAACTCTGCGATCTTTTCAGCACCTAGATGTGGATCAGCAAATTGCTGCTTTGGCTTATCTTTATACCGAGTTAGGTCAATCGATCTCTTTTCCCAGTTCTGGAGTGACTTCCTCTAACGAAATTAGTCAACTCGTCAAGCACGTAAAGGAACTGCGTTCAGAAGACCAGCTACAATTTATCCGCGACGTATTTTCTAGCCAACAGGGTGGTCGCGAGGAAGTAGCGCTTGACCCCCACCCCAGTAAAGCGTTACTAGAATTGATTCCTGGTGGCACCAAAGATCCTCTCAGCCATTACCAATCTCTAGATCCTAATGCTCGCTTAGCGTTCTGGTATCGCTTAGCTCAAGAGTTGGATAGAGATGCTATCTCGACAGCAGCGACGACTCAACTGTCTTCTGGCGCTCAAGAAATCATCAATCATCTGAAGTCTTTAGAAGTCAGTCAACAAGTTGACTTTTTACGTCAGATTGTTTAGTAAGTTTGATTCGCCCGAACTGATTAGCCTAAATTGAACATGAGCGATCGCCTTGCCTTTGAGCTGTCTTGAGGGGAGGGCGATCGCTTCGTCATACTTCTCTTGCTAAATAGGTTGATACTTGCAGGCGCAGATCACAAAAATACTCCTCTCAACTTTTAGTTGAGAGGAGAAAAGCGAAATTAGAGCGAAGCAAAACTATAAACAGTAGAAATTCTTAGGCAACCGATTGCTGCACCATTAAATTGACTTTGGCATTTTGTAAACCGGGCTGCTTGACTTCTGCCAATGTTTTGTTAATCGCGTATTTCTGATTAATGCTATTCATTAGGTTAGCTAAGTTATGGCTCTTGGCAACACCCCAAAGATCAGCTATTAAGTCAAATGATCCTTGTGGATTGCGAACCCAACCTAAGTCGTAATCGCCTTTAAGCGCTACTACAATGTCAGCCCGAACTTTTTGACCACAAGCGCCGCGCACATCGGTGTTTGTACTAGCAACTAAGCCCAGATCTGCGAGAGAAGCTTTAAGCAGTTCAGCGTCTGTCAGCTTACTGCGAAGAGTACTAAAGTGAGACATAAGTAGTCCTTAAATGGGTGAAATGGGTAAATTTGTGAGTTGATCGAAACATGCAATGTTAATCAGCGATACCCGGTGTGCAGTAGAGCTAGCTTCATGCGCCCTACACCGAAGGCATTAATAACTTCAGAGCTCTCTATTGCTATTGGTACTAGCAATAGATCACATAACTAATCTATGTAATAGTCTGTTAAGTTTCATTGTTCTAAAGGTTTACTTCTGCCAATTTTGCAAACTCCTAAAGGTAGAGCTGTATCCCTCAACCAGTAGTAGCTTCAGTTACATCAGGCAAAATGGCATGGATCCACTTTTTTGATTTTAAGAAAAAAGAAACCTAGGAGTTTTCCAAAACTGGTGGCGCAGCTGGTCTAAACTCCTAGGTTTGATAATGACACTGAATCGCTTCGCGTAGAGTACTGTGACTAAATCAGCCACACTTCTGACTCAAAGAAATTTCCGTAACGTTGATGGGCGAACAATCTACAAACGGTTTTGCTGAGAGCTTTTTATCCTCCAACGACTTCGCCACCATTGGGATGTAGAATTTGCCCGGACATATAGGAAGAATCATCAGAAGCTAGGAAGACATAGCTCGGTGCAACTTCTTCTGGCTGCCCAGCTCGCTGCATCGGCACCTGTGACCCAAAGCTCTTGACCTTGTCCTCAGGGAAGGTCGCAGGAATCAAAGGAGTCCAGATAGGACCAGGGGCAACACCATTCACCCGAATACCCTTTTCAACCAGCGATTGCGACAGAGAACGGGTAAAGGCAACGATCGCGCCCTTGGTAGAAGAGTAGTCTAGCAGTTGCTGATTGCCCTTATAAGCTGTGACCGAAGTGGTATTGATGATGGCACTGCCTTCCTTGAGGTGGGGCAGAGCAGCTTTCGTCAGAAAGAACATGCTGAAGATATTAGTGCGGAAAGTACGCTCCAGTTGTTCTGCTGTAATATCCTCAATGCTTTGCTGCGGATGTTGCTCAGCCGCATTGTTCACCAAAATGTCGAGGTAGCCTAGTTGCTGTACCGTTTGCTGTACAGCTTCTTTGCAGAATTGCTCGTCCCCAATATCACCTGCAATGGTAATACAGCGTCTGCCTTCCGCTTCAACTCGGCGCTTGGTATCTTCGGCATCCTGATGCTCATTCAGGTAAAGAAGTGCGACATCGGCTCCTTCTTTGGCGTAGAAAACTGCTACAGCGCGTCCAATGCCACTATCTCCTCCAGTAATCAGAGCAACTTTTCCTTGTAGCTTGCCGCTTCCCCGATATTTAGAATCATCAAACTGAGGTCTGGGAGTCATTTCAGACTCAATGCCAGGCTGTTGATTCTGATGTTGGGGTGGTTGTAATTCTTTGGATTGACTCATCGTTGCTTCTCCCGGAGTTTTGCTGTATTTCTATCTGTTAAAAGACTTTTAGAAGTCAGCCATAAGCTAAGTTGAAAATCTGCTCTTTATTTGCCGAATCCAACTATTTAAATTCTTTTGGCTGTTCCCTAATCTGCCGCCTTATTAGCTTCAGCGAGCATGTTCACTTTAGAACGCACTTTTAGTTCATTTCTGCTTCATTAGAGATAAATTTGGGTCTTTCTATAGGCGAGTTTCTCGTAAGTTAAGCTGTGATGCCTGATACTTTAAGTAACTTAGCGATCGCCAGGATTAATTAGTTGTAGCAATAAGCCGCTATTCAGCACGGACAGTATTTATAGGTACAGTTACACTTCATTCAGGTACAGCGTTTTTACAACTTTGGATAGAGTAGCCTCTCTGTCCTCAGTGGAAGAAGCTGTGAGCGATCGCCACTAAGCTGCTTAATAGCAAATACTTTGAAAATGCCAGCACCTTGAATTCATCAATAGAAGTCGATTGGGAAAAGCCGATTGGCTGATTAATTCGAGATATTTTACATAATTTGAGCAGGTGAAATAATGAGCTTTAATCCGCTAGCTGAAAAAGGAATTCCGCTTGATCAACAGCTACGAAATTGGTCAGAGCTAAACGTTCAGCCGTATATCAAAGATCAAGTTGATCCCTATACTCGTACCCGTGTCATTACGATGAACGGAATTGAAACAGAAGGGATATTTTTCTCTCATCAATTTGCGCGCCACACCGCCGACCCAGACTTGCGGAGACAACTCGCCATGCTGCGTCGAGTGGAGCAGCAACAGCAGAAAGTGGTTAACTGGCTCACGCCCGGTAATGAATCGACCTTGGAAGTCACGATTGGTTATGAGCAGGTTGCAGTTGACCTCACGGCCTTTTTAGCTCGTCATGAACCTGATCCTTATATCAAGCAAGCGTTTGAATTTGGTCTTTTAGAGGACTTCGACCATCTCTATCGCTATGCCAACTTGCTAGAAATGACCGAAGGCAAGAAAGCGGAAGAAGTCACAGGTCGGTTGACTGAGATTATGCCAGGACGGCCAACAGTCGCAGAACACCGCCATCCCTATGATGATGTGCGTAGACCTAGCGATCGCACCAAAGCTGACCCTGTCTCCCTGCTGCACGTGCTGACCTTGGTTGCTTCGGAGCAACAGACCATGAACTTCTACATGAACGTGGGCAATCGTCCCATGAACCCGTTGGCACGGGGACTCTACCTAGAAATTGCTCAGATTGAGGAACAGCACGTCACTCACTATGAATCTCTGCTTGACCCCAATGCTTCTTGGTTAGAGCAGGAAGTTCTGCACCAGTACAACGAGTGCTATCTGTACTATTCCTTCATGCAGCAAGAGTCCGATCGCCGGATCAAGCAAATATGGGAACTCCACTTGAACATGGAGATTGAGCATCTGCGAATTGCTTGCGATCTGCTCCGTCAGTATGAAAATCGCGATCCGGAAGAATTCTTGCCCCCAAGCTTACCGGAAACGATGCGCTTTGAAGAAAACAAAGACTATATCCGTCAAGTTTTAGCAGATCAGGTGAATTTGACTACTCAAGATACGGAATTCGTGCCAGTTGAGCAACTACCTGAGGATGCTCGCTACTTCCAATACCAAAAGACGGTCAACGCGGGCGGCGTACCCAGCGAGCAGGTGATTGAAGAACACCGCAGTCAAATGGGTGGCGACTATCGCATGACCACAGAGGGAGCGCATCCATTGGCGGGTGCTAATCGCTAAAGACCGAACCCCCAGTCCTTCCATGATAAAGAAGCGGCTGGGGGTTATACAGATGAAAGAAGATGAGGAAGAGAGAGGCGAATTAGAGGTTATCCAAATCCACTTCAAAAGTTTGGTCATCCACGGTGACGCGATCGCCGGACACTAGTTTGCGACCCCGACGAGTTTCCAAAACACCGTTGACACTCACCACCTCATCTTGAATGATCATCTTGGCTTGACCACCGGTGTCTACAAGCCCAATCACCTTCAAAAATTGATCTAGTTTAATCGTATCGCTCGTCTTAGTCATACTAGGTCAGAGAGAGGAGTCTCGATAGAAGTCGTTCTTGCTATTCTCCATTGTCTCTGAATGTTCCTGCTTTGGAGATGGGCGATCGCGAAATTAGCTCTAACTTGTCTTATTCCTCAGTCACCACCAACTGCCAGCTAGCTGCTTGAGGAACTTGCGGCAGCGTTACTTCTAAGCGATCGCCTACCCAGCGCAAATCACTGATTTCTGCCCCTTGAACTGTGACTCGGCTGTGAGGAGTTAAACCAATCCAATGGACTTGGAAATTTCGGGCAACAGGCATATCTGCATAGGTGCCTCGGATTGCTTCACAAGTTAGAATATGCTGGCTAGATGCTTGCTGTTGGGTAAATCGCCGCCGACTGCCTGCTTCAGTCAAATATGCCTGACTCATGCCATCATCCTCATAAAAATCCAGGTCACCAGCATCTCCCGCATAAACTTCGAGCAGTAGCGTAGCGGCTGGTTGGTTCCCTGCCCGTAAAGCCATAGGCTGTAGCGGCAAAATAGCCCCTGCTTTTACAAACACGGGTACTTGGTGCAGCGGCACATACAGATCTAACTGTTGCGCTCCTCGATAGAATTTACAGGTTTCTCGATGCCACCAACCTCCCACAGGCAAATAGATGGAGCGATATCCGCCTGCTTCTACTACAGGCGCTACTAAGACGCGATCGCCCAAGACATACTGAGTTGGTTGTTCATAGGCAGCAGGATCTTCGGAATAATGCAGATACAGAGGCCGACAGAGGGGCAATCCTGTTTCATAAGCAATCCGACTGAGGTGATAGAAATAAGGAAGAAACTGAATCCGCGTTTGGAAGGCTTGGCGAACTGCGTCTAACACCCACTGGCCATAGGCCCAAGGCTCTCGTTTGCCGTGGTCTGAGTGCAAGCGCACCACCGGACTCCAACAACCAAACTGCACCCAACGCACATACAATTCAGGGTCAATATAGGGGACACCAGGCACATGGTTGTAGAAACCTCCTAAATCGTGTGACCAGTAGGCGACCCCAAGGTTGCCAGCCCGTGCCGTAAAATCTACGAGTAACTGCAACACCTCCCACTGCGAGTAGGTATCCGCTGAGAACTGAGCGGGATAGCGATGGGAACCAATGCCCCCGGTACGAGACAAAATCATCGGTCGCTGGGAACGATTGGCTAGATGCGTGAAATACACATGATTTGTCCAAAGCTGAGAGTTAACGCCGGGATGAATTGCGCTAGAGCCATCAATCCACCAAAAATCAATGCCATCTGCTTCTCGCGGGCCGTGCAGCACCTGCATAAATAACCGAGCTTCTTCTGGCTCGGCCAAGTTAAACAACAGCCAACCCGTTTCTAGCTCTGCTTGGGTGGGCTTATATTCTGCCATTCCGCTCGGATGCCAAGATTCAAAAATCCAACTGGACATCGGGTTTCTGATTGCAAACACCTTTCCCGCTTTGACATCATCTGGGTCTAGCCCTCGCGCTTCGCACAAAGCTTGGAACTGGCTATCGCCCGGAGCCAAGCCCTCTGGGTGAACATTCGCTCCAACATGCAGTCCTTGCTCATGAATCTGCTTTAGAAAGGTCGGCGCATCTGGGAAAAATTCTGGGTTCCAATCCCAACCACACCAACCCGACAAATGCCAATCCACATCCAAAATCAAAACATCGAGTGGTAGGTCAAGTGCCTCAAATTGCTTCACTAAGTTGTGGTAGTCAGTGTCGTAGAGTTGCCCAAACAACGAAAACCAAACCCCAAAAGCCCAGCGCGGCAACATTGGAACTGGGCCACAAAGTTGGACAAAGTTTTGTAGGGCTTGAGCATAGTCAGAGCCGTAAGCAAAGAAATACCAATCTTGGCTTTCTGGATCAAAGCGTTGAGCTAGCCAGTTGTTTTCTAGGGGGGCACTAGCCGAGTCATTCAAGACACTATAACCACTCCGGCTGAGAATTCCCGGTGGGAAGCGCTGCCACTCTTGCAAGACTTGCCGCACTTCCTCTGGTAACTCTTCCTGACGGTGGCGATCGAGATACCAGAGGGGTGGCTCCTCAAAGCGGGTAGTCTCTCCGCGATCGCGCAAGCTCAGGTGAGCCTTTTTCATCGGGTTGTAGAGCCATTCTTGGGTGTAAGGGTAGGCGCGTTCTACTGCCGCCGGATGCACCTCAGTGGGTCGGAGATTGCGGTGGATTAGGTCAAGGCTACAGAATGTACCGCCCAAGTTGGCAGAGTCAACAGTTGTAGGAGTCCAACTTCCTTTTTGTGTCCCACAGCGCCACTCTATTTGCAGGTTGTTGTCGTTGAATGGCTGAGTATCCGGTCGATAGTGAATTTGAATCAGTTCAGTTTGTAGTTGGAGTACACCAGCCTCGGTCCAGGCGATCGCCTGAAAGGGTAATGCTTGAGGTCGCGTCATTGCTTGGACGGTGGGTCGATCCTCAAATTGCCCTGTTGCTGACCATTCCAAACGAATTAAGCCTTGGCCCAAGGCGCTAAAGCGAGCAGAGCCACAAACAACGCGATCGCCTACAACCTGATATTGCACAGCATTTCTCCCTAGAAACCCTCAGTTTCCCAAGGTAGCAAGGACTTTTCTGGCTAGTTGACTTTGCAGCAGCTAGGTTAGAAAAAACTGCCTAAGGAAAGTTATTCCCGATTCACGAGAGGGATTGCGCTTTTCTAGAAGGGTGTGATACATTTATAAATCGCTAGGACGCATAGCTCAGTTGGTTAGAGCACTACGTTGACATCGTAGGGGTCACTGGTTCGAGTCCAGTTGTGTCCATCATTTACACTCACAGGCGATCGCCCTTTCCTAGTAATGTGACGATCGCCTTGACTAGCTCATCGGGTTCTACAGGTTTTGCCACATGCTGCTGAAACCCAGCGGCAAGAGCTTGTTTTTGGTCTATCTCTCCAGCATAGGCAGTGAGGGCGATCGCTTTGGGTATGGCTTTTCTGAATGCTGAATGCTGATTGAGTTCTAGTGAGTTGGCTGAAGCAGAGGCGTCTGCAAAACGGGCTTTGATCTGGCGCATTAGCATATAACCATCCATGATGGGCATACCAATATCACTAATCAGGAGGTCTGGTTGGAACTGCTCTAAAAGAGCTAAAGCCTCTGAGGCAGATGCTACTGAACTGACCTCGGCTCCATATTGCGTCAGAATAAACTCGACTAAATCCCGCATATCGGCTTCGTCGTCTACCACCAACACACGTACTCCGCTCAGGTCAATGGTAGTGGTATCTGAGTTCTGAGGTTGTAAGGGTTCTGAAGCTAGCCTCTGGAGTGGGATTCTAACCGTAAAGGTAGATCCTAACCCTTCCCCAGAACTCTCTACATCGACAGTACCACCGTGCAACTCGCTCAGGTGGCGAACGATCGCCAACCCTAATCCTAAGCCGCCAAATTTACGGGTAGTTGTTCCATCTTCCTGCCGAAAATACTCAAACACATGCGGCAGAAATGCTGAGTTGATGCCTTTTCCAGTATCTTTGACTTGAATCTGGGCCTGAGTGCCTGCTGGCTCTAATCGAACTTCTACCTGTCCACCTGCGGGAGTAAACTTGATGGCATTGGAGAGCAAGTTCCAAACAATTTGCTGAATTCGGGCCGCATCTCCGGAGATCTGGGCGACATCAGCCGCAAACAGAGCTTGAATTTCAATCTCCTTGGCCTCCGCTGCCAAACGCACCGTTTCGATCGCCGCTTGGATGACTGTGACTAAGTTAACTGGACTCACATTCAAAGTCATCTTGCCTTGTAGGATGCGGGAGACATCTAGCAGATCTTCGATCAATTGGGTTTGTAGTTTGGCATTGCGTTCAATCGTTTCTAGCGCCCGCTGGGTTGTTTGCTCATCTAACTTGCCTTGTTGTAGTAGCTTTGACCAACCCAAAATAGGGTTGAGAGGCGATCGCAACTCATGGGATAAGACTGCTAGAAACTCATCTTTAATCCGGTTAGCACGTTCGGCCTCCGCTCTGGCCGCTTGCTCAAGTTGCAGGAGATGGTAGCTTTGCGCCGCATATCGTTCCCGCTCCGCTTCTACTTGTTTGCGATCCGAAATGTCTATAACTGAACCGATATACCCTTTGAATTCACCTTCCGCCCCATGCCAAGGAGCTGCCGCATCCAGCATCCAGTAATACTCACCATCGTGACGCCGCAAACGATACTCTACGCGCAACGGTTCACCACGCTGACTAGATTTTATGAAATTATCCTTAGCTTCGCTGCGGTCATCTGGATGGACAGCATCCAACCAGCCCAAACCCAAACCACTTATCTCACTCTGACCGGAGAATTCGTACCAGCTTTGGCTCAGGTAAGTACATTGGCCTGCTGAATTAGTTACCCAGATCATGACGGGGGCGTTGTCTGCCATGTGGCGGAATCGCTCCTCGCTTTCCAATAGCGCTGTTTCTACTTGCTTGCGATCGCTAATGTCGGTTACAAAAATAGTGACACCTTCGGCAAAAGGATAAATCCGGTTCTCGAACCAACGCTGATAGGGTGGATAAAAAACCTCAAATCGAACCACTGTTTGTTCAGCAACTGCCCGACACACCTCAGTTCCGAATAGACTGTTGACCATGTCGGGAAACACATCCCAAACACGCTGACCTAGCAACTCTTCCTTATGCTTACCCGTCACTCGCAGGACTTGTTCATTGATGAAGCTGTAGCGCCACTCCCGGTCCAGCACAATAAACTGATCGTTAATACCTGCCAAAACACTCTCTAAACGAACTCTAACTGCCTCCGCTTCAGCCCTTAGACCTTGCTCTCGCTGGGTGGCTTCTTGCCGCAATCGTGCCAGCTTTAAGGTTGCTTCCACTCGTGCCAGTAGTTCCCGAGCCGAAAATGGCTTAATCAAGTAGTCATCAGCTCCAGCTTCTAATCCCTCAACACGAGACTCTTCGCCCGCACGGGCTGATAGTAAGATGATGGGGATATCCTGAGTCTGAGGATCGGAACGAAGCGCTCGCAATAAGGCAAAGCCATCGAGCCCTGGCATCATGACATCTGTTAACACTAAGTCAGGAGAGTGGTGATGAATCGCAGCGAGGGCAGCAAGACCATCTGTAACGGTTTCTACTGCATATCGCTGACTTAAGAGCCGTTTCACATAATCGCGCATGTCGGCGTTGTCATCAGCCAAGAGGATACGAGCCGCAGGTTGAGGGAGCAAAGATGAAGAGTTTAAAGAAATATCTGCTCCCACGGTGATCCTTTCGCCGATCTCCTGAGGCGTTGTTTCACTAACATAAACATCCTTTTCAGGTAGCCAGCGCAAGGCTTCTGCCACAAAGGAGGCCGAGCCTGCCGCTGTTATAGGTGATGTGCGAGTATCACTAATACGCTCTAGCGGGAGATGAGCAGTTCCGGTGGGAATCGAGACGGTGAAGCAGGTGCCTTGCCCCTCTACACTGTCTACAGCGATCGCGCCTCCATGCAGCTTGACTAATTCTTGAACCAAGGAGAGACCAATCCCTGATCCCTCAAAACTACGTCCTTGGGCTCCCTTGACTCGATGAAACCGCTCGAACAAATGGGGAATTTCAGCGGCAGGGATACCAATACCAGTATCTCGAATTGCTAGCTCAACGTGATCTTGCATCCACTGCAAGCGAGCTGAAATTTCACCGTTAAAGGTGAATTTAAAGGCATTGGAGAGTAGGTTAAGTACTATCTTTTCCCACATCTCTCGGTCTACATAAATAGCCTCAGGTAAGCGTTGGCAATCCACAACCAGGTGTAAATCGGCCCGCTCGATCGCAGAGCGAAAAACACTGGCTAGTTCTGTCGTCAAGGCTGCCAAATCAGTAGGTTCATATAAGGCTTGAACTCGCCCTGCCTCAATTCGGGAAAAGTCTAACAGTGTATTGACCAACTTCAGCAGTCGCAGTCCATTGCGCTGTACCGTCTCAATCCGCTCTCTCTGATTAGGCGGTAGAGGTTCGGTCTGGTCAGCTAGGGCATCGTCGGTAGGACCCAGCATTAAAGTTAGAGGGGTACGGAATTCGTGGCTGACATTGCTGAAAAAGACAGTTTTAGCGCGATCGAGTTCTGCCAAAGCTTCTGCTCGTTTCCGCTCTTCCTCGTAAGCTTGGGCATTAGCAATACTAGCAGCGATCTGCGCTGCCACCAGATCCAGAAATCCCTTATAGTTATCGTCCAACAGCCGGAACGGATTGAGACCCGCTACTAAGATACCCGCCTTACCAGTCTGTCCAGATGGGGAGATCGGCAGTGCGACTGCCTGATGGGGTAAGCGATCCCAAGACCCTGTGGGCAGGTCGTCAAAACGTTTCTCTAGGTCAGTGACTAAACAAACTTGACGGGTTTCGAGTACTTCTGCAAAGCACCAAGCGCCATCATCTAGGGAGACTATTTCAGGAGCGATCGCGTGACCCCGTTCAATGCCACTAGTTCCCGCCAGAAACAGGTGCCGCTGATCTGGGTCAACCAGATAAATCATGGCGAAAGGGAGATCGTAAAGATAGGTTTCTAGACAGGCAGCACTTAGGGTGCAAGCTTCATCAAACGTCCGGGCATCGGCGGTTCTAGCGGCTAGTTCCCGTAGCAGAGACAACTGCCGTTCACCAATGATGCGCTGCGTATCGTCTGTGTTGGCACAAAGGATGCCGCCTGTCCCACCCTCGTCATCCGGTACGGGGCTATAGGAGAATGTGTAGTAGGTTTCCTCCGGGTAGCCGTTGCGTTCCATGATCAGCAGCAGCGCTTCGTCATAGGTGCCTTCATTTTTACGCATTACCGAAGCCGCACGGGGACCGACTTGGTCCCAAATCTCTCGCCAGACTACTGAAGCGGGCTGGCCTAGAACTCCTGGATGTTTACCGCCAAGAATAGCTTTGTAGGCGTCGTTATAAAGGTTAATTAGCTCCTCGCCCCACCAGACAAACATCGGCTGTTGCGAGGTTAGCATGATGCGTACAGCAGTTTTGAGGCTCTGCGACCACTGCTCTACGGGGCCTAGCGATGTTTGCGACCAGTCTCGCGATCGCATCAGCGCCCCCATTTCACCCCCACCCGCGAGAATGGCTTCTCGGATAGCTGCCTCTCGTTCTGCATTCACAGTTGTCACTCTACCTCTGAAACATATCCGGACGAAGGTGGCGCACTAGGGTGCCGATAGTTAGTTGTTCTATCCCAACCATTGCTGACCGATGGACAGAGTCATCACTATTGATAAGTCCTTATCTCTGACTCTTAGGGATCAGACAGAAAACCTTCATCCCCCAAGAGGTAGACTTAGATTGACCTGAGTTCACATTTCTATAAAGAGTTGGTAATTTGACTCGGTATAAACTGCAATCCCGATTCTGAAAAGCATAAACTTAGCAAATCAAATTAGCGTGAAAGCTACTTTTTGTCGGCAATTTGTTACTTCAAGGTCAGCGATCGCACCGAGAATGTTTCAGAAATTTAAGTGTAGCTTGTTGAAGTCTAACTGAATGGCTAATTGGGGCGCTGAGAGCTTGGAGTTGAGCAAAGACATGGCGAGACAAACGTTCACTGGGCTGGAGAGCCAAGATTTCAGGGATTGGGAAACTAGTTCGCCGACCTTAGCCAATTCCGACTGGAGCGTCGTTGTATTCATCCTCGGTCTCAGCCTAGGTTGGCACCTGGCTGGCTACCGTCGTCGTGCTGCGGCTGCCAATCCAGCCACAACTGGGGACACAGCCAACCCAGAGGCTGAACCGGATTTGGGACCACAAGATTTAACCCAGCTGCCTTTTACTCAAGCGATCCAGTGGTTAGCTTATGGCAAAGACTTAGAACAAGCAGATCAATATGAGACAGCGATCGCTGTCTATGCGGAAGGATTGAAGCGTTTTCCTCGCAACTTCCGCCTCTGGCACGAACAAGGATTAGCGTTAGCCAAGCTACAACGATTTGAGGAAGCGATCGCCAGCTACGACCGAGCTTATGAGCTGCGACCCCGTGATCCAAGTTTGGCTCATGAACGTGGAGACACATTATTGCAGCTAGAGCGCTACGAGGAAGCGATTACTGCCTTTGATATCTATTTGAAATACACACCGGATAGTAAGCACATTCGCTCGGATCGGGGTTATGCACTCTATCAACTTGGATGCTACGAAGAAGCGCTGCAATGGCTTAACCCGATTGTGCAGAGCCAGTCAAGCGATCGCTATTCGGTGCGGCACGCTCATTTCTATCAAATTAACTGTTTATGGCAGTTGGGTGAACTAGAAACGGCTCTAAAGTCGTGCCGAGAAGCCATGAGACAATATCCTGATTCATGTTTTAAAGAACAGCAAGAAGCTCTGAGACAACGGATTGCTGACCTGACCAGTGACGCTGAGCCATCTGAGCCGACCCCAGAACCAACATTAGAATCAGCGGCAGTGGTATCAACTCGTTCTGAAAACACCTGAAGTTGCATCTAGTCGGCCTCTGCGCTGAGCAAGTTGGGATTGCTATAGGATCGACTATTGGGCAGATTCCAACCTGCTTGAGACCGGTTTAGCCTTTGAAGGGTTTGCCCCGTTCGCAAAGCAATTCCAAGGAAAATAAGCAGATGGATCGATTGAACTTCAAAGTGTTTCAGCAGTTTTGGGCGATCGCCAAATCCTACTGGTTCGGGGATGAGAAATGGCAAGCTAGAGGCTTATTGCTGGGAGTGGTGCTGTTTTTGCTGGCCTATACAGGGCTGAGCGTAGTACTCAACAACAAGCGAGGCGTGCTGATCTCCGCGCTTTCGGCTCGGGATGAACCTCGGTTTTGGCAAACAGTCACTATCTTTATTGCGGTGTTGGTCCTATATGCCCCTCTGCTGGCAGGTTACCGATATTTGCGCGATCGCCTGAGTTTGCAATGGCGGCGTTGGCTGACCAATCGCTTTCTCGAAAATTACTTTAGCGATCGGGCCTACTACCATCTCAATACATCCAACACAGAGATCGACAACCCAGACCAGCGGATCGCTGAAGATGTTCGCAGCTTTACCCAAGAATCTCTCACCTTTTTGTTGGTGTTAGTGGAGTCGGTGTTGTCGGTGATTGCCTTTAGTGGCGTGCTTTGGGGAATTTCTCAACCTTTGGTTTTTTTCCTGGTGCTTTACGCTCTAGTTGGCACGATCGTCACAACGGTTGTGTTTGGCAAACCATTGGTACGACTCAACTTTGAGCAACTCAAGAAAGAAGCCGACTTTCGCTTTAGTTTGGTGCGAATTCGGGAGAATGCTGAAGCGATCGCCTTTTATCGAGGTGAGGAGCGCGAGTCGCAGCAGATTCAACACCGATTTCTAGAAGTATTTGACAACGTCAAGCGGTTGCTGCTTTGGGAATTGAATCTGAACGTGTTGACCAATGCCTATGAATTTATCCCTTTCGTCCTGCCAGCCCTAGTCGTAGCGCCAGCGATCTTTGCGGGAGAGATGGAGGTAGGCAAAGTCACTGAAGCTCAGGGAGCCTTTGTGCGGGTCTTTTTCTCGCTGAATGTGGTAGTGGCTCGATTCCAAGCTCTGGCGACATTTGGAGCTGGCATCAATCGCTTGTATACCTTTGCTGAGTTTCTAGAAAAGCCGGAAAACAACCAAACTACTGATGCTCCTGACTCGCTGACTGAAGCAACCATTCAAACCGTTGCTGCCGATCGCGTCGCAGTAGAACATCTCACTTTAGAAACGCCCAACCACCAACGCACGCTGATCGAAAACTTATCCGTCGAATTACAGACTGGGCAAGGGCTGTTGGTAATGGGGCCGAGTGGTTGTGGTAAGAGTTCCCTACTACGGGCGATCGCTGGGTTATGGAATACGGGTCGTGGTACCATCTTGCGCCCCGAGCCAGATCAGATTCTGTTTTTACCTCAACGTCCCTATATGGTAATGGGGACTCTGCGGGACCAACTGCTCTATCCCAACACGCATATTCAGGTGGATGACCAACAGTTAAAGCAAGTGCTGCAAAAGGTAAATTTAGCAGATCTAGATGAACGCTTTGGTGGTTTTGAGGCTGAACGAGACTGGGCGGAAGTCTTATCGTTAGGAGAACAACAGCGTCTCACTTTTGCCCGCTTACTGGTCAACCAACCTAAGTACGCCATCTTGGATGAGGCGACGAGTGCTTTGGATCTCGACAATGAAGAAAAACTCTATCAACATCTACAGGCGATCGGTACTACCTTCTTGAGCGTGGGTCATCGCCCGAACCTAGCGAATCATCACCAGCAAGTGTTGCAGCTCTCCCAAGACAAAACCTGGCAGATCCGGCAACCTTTGGTCTTCCGTCAAGAACAACTGGAGTTGATCGAGCTACCTTGAGCCGCGCTAGAATGACCTCTTTGGGAAAGTAAGTATGTCGTGGATCGAATTGAGCCTGGATACCACACCAGAGGCGGTGGACTGGGTTCAGACGCTGCTAGCAGGAACTGACTATCAAGGAGAAGTTCGAGTCACGGCTTACAGTGAATTAGATTCTCGCTGCCCCAGGGAGCCAGAAACTCCCCCTCATGACTGGGCATTCACGATTTGCTTATATCTCCCTTACGATATCCGGGTGCGCACACGGATCGCTGAAATTGAGTCTGTGCTTTCTCCCCTACATCGCACCGGGCTAACTACTGAGCTACAAGCTGCGATCCTAGAAGAGAAACCTGCTCTACCAGAGACGGTGAGTTCCCTAGTTCACCGCATCGGGCAGCGCTTTGTGGTCTTGCCTGGAGATATACCCTACCAACCTGAAACAACCCATGAACTTACCTTAAGGATACAGACAAGTCTGGCCTTCGGCAGCGGTTTTCATTCAGCCACTCGGCTGAGCCTTCGGTTATTAGAGCGTCATGTTAGGCCTGAAATGCGGGCGCTCGATTTAGGATCAGGCTCAGGAATTTTGAGTGTAGCGATCGCGAAGCTGGGGGCACAAGTCTTGGCTTTAGATAACGACAGGGTGGCTGTAGAGTCTACGCAAGATGCTGTGGAGCGTAATGGTGTGGCGCAACAAGTCAGAGTGATGGAAGGCAGCTTGGGGGGTGGCAGCGAGCTAGGGCACTGGATGGGCGGAGATATTAGTGATCAAGTGCCTACCGTGAAGGCGATCGCAGAGTTTGACCTAATCATGGCGAATATTTTGGCGCGGGTGCATGTTGCCCTCGCAGATGACTACCGCCAAGCCCTGCGGCAAACTCAGGCTCAAGGCGCACGGTTGATTACGGCTGGCTTCACTACAGATCACGAAGCGGAAGTGACAGCGGCTCTCGCAGCAGCAGGCTTTACCATCATTGACTCAGAACGCTGTAACGAATGGGTGGCCTTGGCTTATCAACTGCAAGCCTGAGCGATCGCCCCGACTCGATCAGCTAAGCGTAGGAGATAATAAACGCTGTTGGGTTAGAAGATAGAGGAAATGGTGATGGAGCACGATTTTAAGCAACTAGCCGAACTGTATAAAAATGCGCTCCTTAACGATGTCATTCCTTTTTGGGAACAGCACTCGATCGATTGGGAGCAAGGCGGCTATTTCACTTGTCTCGATCGCAGCGGCAAAGTTTATGAAACCGACAAGTTTATTTGGCTGCAAAATCGTCAAGTCTGGATCTTCTCGATGCTGTATAACCAACTGGAGCAGCGAGAGAACTGGCTGAAGATTGCCGCGCACGGAGCCAATTTTCTCGCACAACACGGTCGTGATGGTGAGGGAAATTGGTATTTCGCGATCGATCGCGCTGGCAACCCTTTAGTGCAGCCCTACAACATTTTTTCTGACTGCTTTGCAGCGATGGCCTTTAGCAAATATGCGTTGGCTTCCGGGGAAGAGAGTGCTAAGGAGATCGCACTACAGGCTTACAACAACGTGTTGCGCCGGAAGGAGAACCCCAAGGGCAAGTACAACAAAACCTATCCGGGTACTCGCCCGCTGAAGTCATTGGCAGTACCGATGATTTTAGCTAACCTCTCCTTGGAGATGGAATGGTTGTTGCCTCAGGAAAAACTGGAGCAAGTTCTGGAAGCTACAGTGCAGGAAGTAATGAGTGACTTCCTAGACCGCGATCGCGGCTTAATGTATGAGAATGTGGCTCCTGATGGCTCCCATGTGGATTCTTTTGAGGGGCGGCTGATTAACCCAGGTCATGGAATTGAGGCGATGTGGTTCATCATGGATATTGCCAATCGTCACCAAGATACCGCTACGATTCACCAAGCAGTGGATGTGGTGCTGAATATCCTCAACTTTGCTTGGGATACAGAATATGGCGGGTTGTATTACTTCATGGATGCCCAAGGCCATCCCCCGCAACAGCTAGAGTGGGACCAAAAACTTTGGTGGGTGCATGTGGAATCCTTGGTGGCGTTGGCAATGGGCTACCGCTTAACCGGGCGCGAGGATTGTTGGCAATGGTATCAAAAGCTGCATGATTACACCTGGTCTCATTTTGCTGACCCGGAATATGGCGAGTGGTTCGGCTATCTGAATCGTCGTGGAGAAGTGCTGCTGAACTTGAAAGGCGGCAAATGGAAAGGTTGCTTCCATGTTCCCAGAGCCCTCTACCTCTGCTGGCAACAGTTTGAGGCGCTCAGTTGAGTTGACTCGGAATGTGGATCACAAACTGGGTTCCTTCACCGGAATGAGAGAGGCACTCTAGTTTGCCTCTATGTCTTTCTGTGATGATTTGGTAGCTGATTGACATCCCCATCCCGGTTCCTTTACCCACAGGTTTGGTGGTAAAAAAGGGATTAAAGATGCGGGCTTGAACATCTTTAGGGATGCCAGGGCCATTATCTGCGATCGCGATCTGTATCCACTTTTCATCCACCACCACAGTTGAAATTTCGATTTGACTAGGATGATTGTGCTCAGGCAGTTCTTCTAAGGCATCGATCGCATTCACCAAGATATTCATAAATACTTGGTTGAGTTGTCCAGCGTAACACTCGACTAGCGGCAAATCTCCATAGTTTATGATGACTTCAATCTCGGGACGATGTGAGTGAGCCTTGAGGCGGTGCTGCAAAATGAGCAAGGTACTGTCAATTCCCTCATGGATGTTCACTCGTTTAATCTCCGCTTCGTCCATGCGCGAGAAGTTGCGGAGAGAGAGCACAATTTGACGAATGCGATCGGTACCGACCTGCATCGACGACAATATTTTGGGCAGGTCTGCTTGCAAAAATTCTAAATCAATTGCTTCAGCAGCAGTTTTGACTTCGGGGACAGGATGAGGATCATGCTGTTGATAAAGCTGCAAGAATCCTAATAAATCTCGGATATATTTCTGGGCATAACCCAAGTTGCCATAAATGAAGTTAACTGGGTTATTAATTTCGTGGGCAATGCCAGCGACTAGTTGGCCTAAACTAGACATTTTTTCACTCTGAAGCATCTGAGCTTGGGTCCGCTGCAACTCAATTAGAGCATTTTTGAGTTCTGTCGTGCGATCTTCCACGCGGTCTTCAAGTTCTTCATTGCTACTTGCTAGCGCCGTAAAGGATTCGCGTAGCTGTCCACTCATGTAATTGAAAGAATTCGCTAATGCGTTGATCTCCTGAATCCCACTTTCTTCTACAGTTTGATCTAAGTTGCCAGATGCCATTGCTTGGCTGGCTCGGTTGAGTCTGGAGATCGGACGCGTAATCCATTGGGAGGTAAAGATGCCCAGAATCGAAGCAACTCCCAGAGCTGCTAAACACAACCAGACTGTGGTGCGAGTGTTGGCATCAATTTGAGCCATAAATTCGCGTTCTGGTAGGCTCACCACAACCAGCCAATCTAGCCCGTAGGGATCGCGCCAAGGCGTAACTCGCACATAGTAGCGCTCTCCTTGTAAGTCAAGTTGTAGTTCTTGAGCTGTGGTAATGCTGGCAAAATTATTCAGGCGCTGTTGAAGCTGGATGGAAACGCCTTGAACAATAGAATTCGGACTGTTGATCGCTTTTAATCGCTGTGGCTTCTGGTTAACCAGCCTGGAGAGTGGCTCTGTCCCGGAGCTAGCGACTAGTAGACCATTGCGTTCTAGGATAAAGACTTGTCCAGAATCACTGATGTCTAAATTGCGGAGAAAGCTGCTGATTTGGCCTAGACGCTGCTCAACGGCGATCGCTCCAATGATCTTTTTATTCTTGTCATAAACTGGACTACTAATCGAAATCGCGAGAGGATTGGCGGCTTCACTTTGCCAGGTATAGACTGAAGACCACAAGGGTTTCCCTGTCTGCATTACCTCAGTGTACCAACTCTCCTTTTGAAACGGATAGCCTGAATCTTTGTCGAGCAGTCTACCTCGATTTCCCTGTGCATCTGGCTCATAGATATGGAGATTTTGATTGCCAAATTCGCTGGGGTCGATCCGCTCGGTAATTAGCTCGACTGGATAAGTCAGCGGGCGGCCCACGTCCACATATTTGCCATTGGTGGAGCCAAAAAGGATATAACCCACGTTGTAGAGCTTGGCTTGCTTCCAGAAAAAACGTCCTAACCCGTCTAGATCGTTGGGGTTGATTAAGCCAGAGCTGATGGCGGTTGCGTTCAGTTCATTGAGCTTACGGGTGCTAGATAGATAGTTTTCTAGGTGTTGATCAATCTGTTTGCCAACTTGACTCTCCAAGTTCAGCACCAATTCGTTGACTGCTCGTTGTCCATTCTTAAACGATAGATAGCCAACGATGGCGACTGCTCCAAAAACTTGTAAAACAAACGGCACAACCAGAACAAGTTGCAGTTTTTGTGCTGGAAATTTCCAAGTCTTACAGGAGCCTCGCTTTTTCATATAGTAGGCAATTAGGATTGATGGTCGTGCCTTTCACCCTAAGGTTTAAGCGATCGCAATGGATTGTGCAGAGGGGGAGCGAGTAGTGGTTTAGGAAATCGCAGGAATAGTAGCAAGGATAATAGCCCTAATTCCTGGAAAACGCACACCCATTCTCCACCACAATAGTATTCCCGTAAGGCCAGTGTAATTTATCTAACACATCCTGCCTAGAGTGAAAGAGCGATCGCGGTTAATCAGACGTGGTCAAAGTATAAGTAGTGCTGTGTGGTTATGATAATGGCTATAGTCATTATCTATTTAGATTTGAATGGAATTTTATGGATTGATACAGCTTCTGAGAACTCAAAAGTACTACCTCCTTGAACAATCAGTTTTTGGAGAGCAGCAACAACTAGAAGCATAGCTAGATCAACATGTTCCATCAGTTCATTAATGAAATCATCTAATGAGCTATCTGATAGTCTCAGTGACATAGGGTTAGGAATTGGGATTTCACCATGAACATATCTTGATCTGTAATCATAGAACGCATTGATTGCCTTCTTGATTTTTTTGCTGTTCTCCGGTGGCTCTCCTAAAACAAGGAAAATTCTCTCTCGTAAAACCTTTGAAATTCCAGCTTGGGGTGTATCAAAAAGTGCTTCTAGTGCTTGTGCCAGCCAAACTACTTCACTAGGAGAAATATCTGGTTGGTTGCATACGTGTAGCAGACCACAAATGGCTCTCTCCGTTGTAGAGTGGGCAAAATGAGATTCAGGTAGACCAATTTGCTGTATCCAGTCTAGGACTTTCTGAATTGGAAGATCTTGAAGTATCGGCCAGTTCCATTTCTCTCCAAGCTCGGCAGCACCCTCAAAAACACTTCCAGCCAACAAAAGTAGTTCTTCTTTTCGAGGACCATTACCATCCGAAGAAATGGGAGATACAGCAGCGGAATAGAAATCACAGCTACCAGGCACTGCTAAGTTCATAGCCAAAAATATTTGGTACAAAACATTAACGACATAACCCAAGTCTGTAAATCTGTTATCTGAGTTGCAAACTGACAACTCTATTTCTAAACTCTCTCTAGTTAGACCTGCCTCCTTTCGACGTACATACTCATTCATCTTTTCTATCATTCCATCGAAATCCGCTTTGGTTTTTATTTCTGCTGAGTCGAAGTAATGGGATTTTCGTTCAGCTATAAACTCTTTAGCATCTTTCCAGTCAATCAAAACGTTGATTAAAGCATGGGACGATTGAAAAGAGAAAGATTGCACATTATCAATCAACGTGTTCCAAGCTTCAATGTCTCCGTGAAATGTGGTAAAAGTGCGAAGTAAACTGTTAAATCTAACCCGGAAGGCAGTCGGTGAATTATTCATACCCTCTTTTAAGAATGGAGTAATTGCTTATTTTCAAGAGAGACTTTGCATTAAGGGTAGAATAAGTTATAACGTTTTTACTCTCTAGACAATGGATGCACTGCTAGCAGAGCGTCAGAAGCTAATTGAATCAGTTAGCACTCTTCCAGATGAAGCCTTGGTTGAACTGGCAAGCTTTGTTGAATATCTTCGTTATAAATCAGCTCAATCTCAAGAAAAAAAGCACGGCTCGCCTTTCTTACTCTCTATTGCAGGGCTAGGGGCTTCTGAAGAACCGAATCTTTGAGTTACTACCTTAGTTTTTCTGACCTAGTTGACTTGAGCCGGTATGTTACAAGGAAACAATTGTAGCTGGTTCTGGTTTTCTGGATTAGGAGTCAGCAACGCCGTACACTATGTCATGGCGAGTAGTGAGCGAAGTTTTCCATGTCAACCAGGGCAGATATGACCAGCGATCGCACCCCCAGTAGTACTCTAGATCCCCTTGTGACTATTGCTGACCAATTTGCCCACCAAGGTAGCATTACCAGCGTCCAAGCCTTTGGTAATGGCAATATTAACGACACCTTCCTCGTTGCCCTGGATGACCCTGACCAAACCCGCTTTGTCCTGCAACGCATCAACACTCAAGTTTTTCGCCATCCCGAACTCGTGATGCAGAACATGCGAATCCTCACCGAGCATGTTTGCGATCGCCTGCAACGCACCCCTCTCGACCGTCGTTGGGAAACTCCGCGTGTTCTCCTCACCCAAGATGGGCAAGACCATTGCAGTGATGATCAGGGTTCCTTCTGGCGAGCCATCAGCTTCATCGAAGGCTCCGAATCCTTCGACACCATGAAGGATGTGGACCATGCCCAAGAAGTTGGATATGCCCTAGGGATGTTCCATAGCCTGATTAGCGATCTCCCTGCCACCAAACTAGCTGATACCCTAGAAGGCTTCCACATCACCCCCCGCTACTGGCAGCACTACGAGCAAGTTCTGGCTCAAACCAATGTTAACCCTACGCCAGAAGTCTCTTACTGTTTACAGTTCGTCCGCGATCGCCAAGCTTTAGTTCACGTCCTAGAAGATGCCAAAGCACAAGGCAAACTGCCCCTCCGCTTGATGCACGGAGATCCCAAAATCAATAATGTGATGTTTGACATCACGACCGGAAAAGCAGTCAGCGTGGTTGACCTAGATACCGTTAAGCCTGGTTTAGTGCATTACGACATTGGGGATTGCTTGCGATCGGGTTGCAATCCGGCGGGGGAAGAAACCCAGCAGTGGGAAACAATCCAGTTTGATACGGATCTGTGTCGAGGCATCCTCAAAGGATATTTAGCGATCGCCAAAGACTTTTTGACTGAACCAGACTATACCTACCTGTACGACTCCATCCGTCTGATTGCTTTTGAGTTGGGGTTGCGATTCTTGACAGATCACCTGGCAGGCAATGTCTACTTCAAGGTCAAATACCCAGAACATAATCTAGCCAGAGCCTTGGTGCAGTTTAAGCTAACTGAAAGTATCGAATCTCAAGCCACGACTCTCCACAACTTGATCCGAGAGCTGCGATGAATAGCCATGCCTTCTCTTTACAGCCCTTTTCGGCTGCCAATGCACCTGCAAATCTTGAACTCACAGGCACGATTGCTCGCCAAGCTCATACACTCAGTATCCGTTATCTCCTCTCCGGAGATCTGTCTAAAATTGCGATCGCCCCTCCAGCAAAGATTCCAACTCGTCAACACGAGCTGTGGCAGGAAACCTGTTTCGAGTTCTTTGTAGGGTCGCAAGACAGCGATCGCTACTGGGAATTCAACCTGTCCCCATCTGGTGATTGGAACGTCTATCGCTTTGATAGCTACCGACAAGGGATGCAAGAGGAAACAGCTTTTACGGTGCTGCCCTTTGCAGTAGAGGCGCAACCGGAAGCACACACTCTCTCACTTGAGCTAAATTTGGCAGCGATCGCACCCGACGAACAACCTCTAGATGTAGCGATTACCGCAGTGGTCAAAAGCCAAGATAGTGAGGTGACCTACTGGGCTTTAGCTCACACTGGATCAGAAGCAGACTTTCACCGCCGGGATAGCTTTGTCCTAAACATTTAATTTTTCTACCTGCTTAGGTTTAACGGTCTCACTGGAAAGAGTAATTTTGGCACTTAATAGATCCACACAAACCTTTATATTCAGCAACGGCTTGAATACTAAGCTTTTTGCTTTTTGATTTTTGTCTAAAAAGCTCATTAGAACTTAATTTCAGCGATCGCTATTGGCCAATTTTTTGCCGATCAGCTCCCCAGTTACCCAATTAAAAAATAGGCATCGCGGGTTCCTGGTATGAGATCCTAGAAAAGGTCAACAACGGTCAACTGAAGTCTGAACAGCATGGAACGAGATCAAAAACCAACCGTCGTGGTCACTGGTGCCTCCTCCGGAGTTGGTTTGTACGCTGCGAAAGCGCTTGCCAAAAAAGGGTGGCATGTGGTGATGGCCTGCCGCGATCTAACCAAGGCAGAAAACGCTGCTCAAGAGGTACAAATTCCCAAAGACAGCTATACCCTCTTGCCGATCGATCTGAGTTCTTTAGACAGCGTTCGGCAGTTTGTCGATAAATTCAGAGCCAGCGGCAGATCTTTAGATGCGCTGGTATGTAACGCCGCAGTTTATCTCCCTTTATTAAAAGAACCCTTACGCAGCGCTGAAGGCTATGAGCTGAGCGTTGCAACCAATCACCTCGGCCATTTTCTGCTGTGCAACCTCATGCTGGAAGATTTGAAAAAGTCTTCCTACCCCGATCGCCGATTGGTGATTTTGGGCACTGTGACTGCCAATCCCAAAGAGTTGGGTGGCAAGATTCCCATCCCCGCTCCTCCGGACTTAGGAGATCTCCAGGGCTTTGAAGCAGGCTTTAAAGCGCCGATCACCATGATTAATGGCAAAAAGTTTAAGTCTGGCAAAGCTTACAAAGACAGCAAACTCTGTAACGTTTTGACCATGCGGGAACTGCATCGTCGCTATCACGAATCGACGGGGATCACGTTTAACTCCCTCTATCCCGGATGTGTGGCAGATACGCCTTTGTTCCGCAACCACTATCCGCTGTTCCGCAAAATCTTTCCCCTCTTCCAGAAAAACATCACTGGAGGATATGTCTCCCAGGAGCTAGCAGGTGAGCGAGTGGCCGCGATCGTCGCTGATCCTGAGTACAAAGAATCGGGGATGTATTGGAGCTGGGGAAATCGTCAGAAACCAGGTCGTCAATCTTTTGTGCAAGAAGTTTCCGACGAAGCCAGTGACGACAACAAAGCCCAACGGCTGTGGGATTTGAGCACGAAACTGGTGGCACTGGCGTAACGGCACAGCAACGTGAGGCATTGCCTACCCGAACAGCCTGCCTGAACCTAAAACGTAGGGGCACCTATAAAAGATGCCCCTACGATCAAAAATTATTCCTAAATATCTAGAATATTTAGGCAGGAACGACCTGAACAATCAGCGACCGTTTATCAAGCGACTGTACTTTACCAACTTGACTTAGGTCTGCTGCAATGCGGTCTAGCAAGTCCCCAGCGCGATCGCGAAATTGATTTTCTCGACCCCGTAAACGAATCATAAACTTGACTGAATCGCCTTTACCTAACCACTCGATCGCATTATCGATTCGGAGCTTGTAATCAGACAAGCCAACATTTGGGCGCAGCCTAACTTCTTTGACAGTTGGCCGTGAACCCTGACTCTGCCGCTTCTTCTGCTGATATTGCAGCTTGCCGTAATTTAGAATCTTTGCGACTGGAGCGTCCTTACCCTGCGAGACCACTACAAGGTCAAGCTCTACACTCTCAGCTATTCTTAAGGCTTCATTGGTATCGATCAAGCCACGATTATTGTTTTCATGGTCAATTAGAAAGACCTGAGGGGACGTGATTTGACGGTTAATGAGCTGTTTCTGGGCTACGATAATAAGCTCCTTTAAATTTTAAAGTAGGTCAATACTTGCTTAAACAAGTATCTTAAAGTTAACACAACACTCCCTCAGGCTGCATGCGATCGCTGATTCTTTTAAGCTTGATGCGGTTTTATCTAGAAACTTCGCTGAGTGGCTTGGCAGGCAACGCATACTTCATCGCACCGTAGAGGGAAACTAAGGCCAAAAGCCCAGTAGCAATTCCTAATGGCGCAATCTTTAGCATCCACAAACTGACCAAAACTAAACCGATCGCGTCAGCGCCTAAAACCGGGAGCCGTTGAGGAATGCCCCAAGCTTGAATCGCTATTTTTTCAGCCGAGTGGAGTTGAATTCCTGCCCATAGGTTGAACCAAACTTGGCTTAATAAAATCACAAGCGAACCCCAACCGAGCCAAAGGGTGGCAGCATAAAAGCCCAACAATTCCAGGGCAATGGTACTGACCGTAGCTTGGTAAAAGCGCTTGAGGCGAGCATCTTGAATTTGTTGCTGCGCCTGAGCTACCTGTTCTAGATCCACCACTGCCATGCGAGCTTGATCTACACAAAGCAACAAAATACCAAGCGCTAGTAGTTGAGTAGATAATTCATCTCCCCCTATCACCTGCCACAATAGTCCTAGACAAGCAGGAAAGAAAAGCAAAAACATTAGCCAAGCGATCGATAGCATGCAGCAATTCCTTGAGGCTGACGACGACACAAACAGTTAGCACAAGCAGTCAGTCAGCCTGACCTAATCAGTAGTCTATTCAGACCAAACTCACATTTTAAGCCCCGAATGAACCGAGAAGAACACGTGGCCCGCTTACAGTCTGAAGCTTTTGATTTGCTAGTTATTGGGGGCGGCGCGACCGGAACCGGACTTGCCCTAGATGCTGCCACTCGAAACCTGAAAGTGGCCCTAGTAGAGCGAGACGATTTTGCAGCTGGAACCAGTAGCCGTAGCACCAAGTTAATTCATGGCGGCGTGCGCTATCTAGAGCAGGCAGTGTTGCGGCGCGATCGCAGTCAGTTTGATTTAGTCCGCGATGCGTTGAAGGAACGGGCAGTCTTATTAAAGATTGCGCCCCACCTCAGCCAGCCTTTACCGATTGTCATGCCCCTGTACAACCCGCTGCAAATCCCCTACTTTTTCACAGGGCTGAAGTTGTATGACGCTCTCGCCGGAAAAGCAAATCTGGCTTCGAGTCAGTTTCTTGGTGCTAAGGAGATCCGCGATCGCTTACCCATGTTGAGATCAGCAGGATTGTGGGGCGGCGTTCTCTATTATGATGGGCAATTCAACGACGCTCGGATGAATGTGGCTTTAGCACTGACCGCTGCTGAAGCAGGAGCAGTAGTTGTGAATCACGTGGAAGTAGTGGCACTGAATAAAGCCAACGGTAAACTGTGCGGGGCCACTGTGCGCGATCGCCTCAGCGGAGACAGTTGGGAGATCGTTGCCAAAGTGGTGATCAACGCTACTGGCCCGTTTAGTGATACGATTCGCCAGTTGGATGAGCCGAGTGCTACGCCCATGCTGCGGTTGAGTTCTGGAGCACATCTCGTTCTCGCTCAGCAGTTCTCGCTACCTACAACCGGGATACTGATTCCCAAGACAGAGGATGGTCGAGTCCTATTCATTTTGCCTTGGCTAGGACATACATTAGTGGGCACCACTGACAACTCCACTACCCTGTCAGCTGATCCCCAAGCTTCTCAGGAAGACATAGAGTATATTCTGCGTCACTTGCAGAAGTACTTCTCTATCCCTGTTACACAGGAGGATGTCCGAGCTGCTTGGGCAGGACTACGCCCCCTAGTCTCTGATCCCAAAGCTGCCGATACCGCCAAACTCTCCCGAGACCATGTGATCAATGTCAGCGATTCAGGGTTGCTCACGATCGCAGGCGGTAAGTGGACCACCTATCGCAAGATGGCTTTGGACACCGTTAATGCCGCTTTGGCATTAGGCAACCTGAACTGCGATCGCCCCTCCCAAACCGAGAACCTCAAACTAGCGGGGGCAGAGAACTACTCCGCTCAAGGAGACATACAGTTACAAACTACCTATGGTTTAACACCTGATGTCGCGACCCACCTCAATCAAGCTTATGGCGATCGCGCGATTCAGGTAGCAGAGTTGGCCCGAGAAGGATACGGTCAGCGTTTAGCAAAAAATTATCCTTACTTAGAAGCGGAGGTTGTTTACGGAGCCGAGCAAGAAGCAGCTCGGAGGGGCAACGACATTCTGGCCCGTCGGACCCGCCTCAGCTTTTTGGATCACCAAGCCACTCAAAGCGCTTTACCTCGCGTGGTCGAGCTACTAGGAAACACATTAGGTTGGAGTCAAGCCCAACAACAAGCTGATTTACAACGATCAGCTAACGCTCTGGAAGTTTCTGCCACCGCAACTTCAAACTCATCTACGGCAGTCTTAAATGATTTCTGAAATTGGCTCTAGATGTAAACATCTTGTGTACTAAAAGCAAGGTACCTACACTACGAATAGAGGCAATTTTATGAGTGATTGAAAGTTAGTATATCGTCCGTCAAAATTGATACAATTTGCTCGTTTGGTCGTACAACTGCTCAAAAGTTATCATTCTGCTTTTGCTAAAGTTGGCGATCGCCTAGCTCCAATTGAAACAGAACTTAATTAACTTCTAATTATTTCCAGAAGATTTACAACTCAACCTTCTACATGACTGTGTTATAGTCACAGCGTAAGGATTATTTTCGGCTTTGAAACCCCATTTCGTTTTACCGACAAGTGTTTCTCCGGATCTAACTTCTCTACACTCTTTGATTTTGGAGATAATTCATGTCGATTTACGTTGGTAATCTGTCCTACCAGGTTACCCAAGAAGACCTCAAGCACGCGTTTGCAGAATACGGAACCGTCAATCGGGTTCAGCTACCCACTGACCGAGAAACAGGTCGGGTGCGGGGATTTGCTTTTGTGGAAATGGGAACAGAAGCAGAAGAAGCAGCTGCAATTGAAGCGCTTGACGGTGCAGAATGGATGGGGCGTGACCTCAAAGTGAATAAAGCCAAACCCCGTGAAGACCGAGGTTCGTCCGGTGGCGGCGGCGGTGGCGGTGGTTGGAGTAATAATCGCCGTAGCGATCGCCGCTATTAAGCCTTTGTTTCAAGTTTAAAATTTAGAGTCTCTGGCAGACAAAGGCAAGTGCTCTATTCTGCTAGAGACTTTTTTGCTTACTTTCCAGGCATACGGTTCATATGGGAGAAAACAAGATGACTCAAGTGGTTTTAGGTGAGAACGAGGGCATTGAATCTGCTTTGCGTCGGTTTAAGCGACAGGTTTCTAAAGCTGGCATCTTTCAAGATATGAAGAAGAAGCGGCACTTTGAGACCCCCTTGGAAAAGGAAAAGCGGAAAGCTTTAGCCAAACACAAACAGCGTAAACAACGTTCTCACCAAAGATAACCAGTTGACGATGTCGTAAATAGCCAAAAGCAACTAGTCAATAGAGGTAAATCAACTGTGACGCCAGAAACAATACGAATCATTTCTAACTTAAGGCAGGAATTCTACTCTCTATTTGTTGCTGAAATGGCTGTCCCTGTCAAAATCAGCGGCAGTTCTTACAACAGTAGTTCTTTAGTGGCCTCTTGGACGGATGCAAGCCAATACTTGAACTACGTCAACATTTACGCCTATTCAGCCCCAGATGCTTTTCAGTCTGAACGGCCTTTTATTCTGCGGCTGGCTATTAATAAAGGCGCAGGGGACATCGCAGTGGCTCGCAAAGGCCCTTTATGTAGGGGGTTGAACCGGAAGTGGTGCTTTGAGTTAACTATCTTGCCAGAAGAAATTTTAGAGTTTCTACCTTGGGTAGTCAGCTTAGTAGAAGCAAAAGCTAAAGGTTCGCTTTCCTCAGTTGAGGAACCCCCTTATCCTGTAACTTTCAGCGATACCAATAGCTCATTTACCACTGAAGCTTGGACTCAAAGAGCGAGACAAAGAATAGATCAAGAATTGTGTGTCAATCATTAAAGCTAGATTTAGACATTTTCTAGCAGGGAATCAGCCGCTCTATTCTGCTTCAACACTATCAGGCTTGAAGTAGAGCGATGACTGATACAACACGGATTCCTGATGAGTCTGCAAGGTGCAATCAGCCATAGGGTAAGTAACACAAGTAACTACGTACCCTGATTGCACCTCTTCAGGCCGTAAAAATTTCTGCTCACTTTGATCCACTTCACCACTTACCAGCTTAGCGACACAAGCAGAGCATTCTCCTTGCTTGCACCCAGATGGTAAGTGAATTCCAGACTCTTCCGCGATATCTAAAATGTACTGATCATCAGGCACGGCGATCGCACAATCGAGGTTAAGCTTCGGATTAATAAGTCGTACTTGATACACAGCCATAGTTTTTAATCTGGCTCCAAAAGTTTTTATATCTCGCTACTCCTTAAGTTAACCCTTAAAGAACCTAGGATTTCAGGGGTTTCCCCTACTCATTACATAAGGTTAAGCCCTACAATAGGGCAGCTATGGGCAGATGCTGAATGCGACTCAAGTCAAATCATTCATGCAGCTGCCCTATGTTTTGCTATCTCATTCAAAACTACGAAAACGTGACCTCCAACTTAACTACTCGTCCTCCTACGCGTGAGTTTCTACCCTTCACGCTTCAAGATGTCCGATCGGCTATCCCAGGCCACTGTTTTCAATCAAACCTTTGGCGATCGCTCTCTTACTTTTTCCTAGACCTTGGCATTGTCGCAGGCCTCTATTGGCTCGCCGCTCGCATTGATAGCGCCTGGTTTTTCCCGCTTTTCTGGTTGATGCAAGGCACCATGTTTTGGGCCTTGTTTGTGATTGGACACGACTGCGGCCACGGTTCGTTCTCGCGCTACCGCTGGTTAAACAATTTGGTGGGCCACCTCAGCCACACCCCCATTTTGGTGCCCTATCACGGCTGGCGCATCAGCCACCGCACCCACCATGCCAACACTGGCAACATCGAGACCGATGAGAGCTGGTATCCCGTCACTGAGGGCTACTACGACAACATGCCTTGGTACGAGAGGTTGGCTCGATTTCACTTGATTTTGTTTGTCTACCCGTTGTATCTGTTTCGGCGATCGCCCGGAAAGCAAGGGTCGCACTTTCTGCCGGACAGCCCCTTGTTTCGGCCTCATGAGAGACGTGCAGTCCTCACCAGCACCGTGTGTTTGTCACTGATGCTCACCTTTTTGGTGGGTTTGGGTGTGCATTATGGCTTTGGGTTTCTGTTTAAGTACTACCTCATGCCCTACGTGGTCTTTGTGGTCTGGTTAGATTTAGTCACCTTTCTCCACCACACCGATGCTGATATTCCCTGGTATCGCGGCAAAGATTGGTACTTCCTCAAAGGCGCTCTCTCCACCATCGATCGCGACTACGGCATTTTCAATCCCATTCATCACAACATTGGCACTCACGTTGCCCATCATATCTTTATCACAATTCCCCACTACCATCTAAAGGAGGCTACAGAAGCGATTAAACCTGTTCTAGGAGAACATTATCGATCTTCCCAAGAACCCATTTGGAAATCGTTATGGCGCTCCTACCAAACCTGTTACTTTGTTCCAGATCAAGGCAGTAAGGTCTACTACCAAACCCCTTCTAAGAAGATCTAAAATCGAATCACCGAAAAATTTTTGTCACCAGTCAAGCGGTTGTTTTTCGCAACGCTAGCTGGTGATTTTTATTGTTTGTCAAAACGTATTCCAGGCAACTTATTTTTGCTGATTTAAACCAGTACCTTAACAACAAACTCCATCAGTAGGAGATTTGGTTTTATGCAGTACACAACTTTGGGCAAAACAGGTCTGGTTGTCTCGCGGCTGGCTTTTGGAGCGATGACCTTTGGCACCGGGCAACTGGTTCCGGGGGTGACTAATAGCATTGACCAAGCGCTTGCCGACCAGATGGTGGGTCGAGTCTTAGATGCGGGCATTAATTTATTTGATACTGCTGATGCCTACACCAACGGCGAATCCGAAATTATGTTGGGCAAGGCGCTGGGCGATCGCCGCGACCAAGTAGTGATTGCGACTAAAGTGGGGTTTCGCTTGGGCGATGCCATTACAGATACAGGATTATCCTATCGCCACATTATCCAATCAGCAGAAGGTAGCCTGAAGCGACTAAACACCGACTATATTGATCTCTACCAACTTCATATCCCTGACCCGCTCACGCCCTTGGAAGAAACCCTACAAGCGCTGAATGATTTAGTCCGCCGGGGATTAGTGCGTTATGTGGGTTTGTCTAATTTTCCTGCCTGGAAAGCCGCTCGGATGGTAGGAATCCAGGAGCGGTATGACTATGCGCGCTTCATTGCAGCTCAGATGTATTACTCCTTGGTGGGGCGAGATTTGGAGCATGAGTTCGTCCCCTTTGCCGAAGATGCTGGGATGGGGATTCTAGTCTGGAGTCCACTAGCAGGCGGCTTTCTCAGCGGTAAATACACTCGCGATAATCCTGCGCCTGAAGATGCTCGTCGCACTAAATTTCAGCTACCACCTGTAGATGTTGAGCTAGGCTATAACGTGGTCGATCGCCTGAAGCAAATCGCTCAGAATCACAGCGCCTCTCCTGCCCAAGTTGCGATCGCCTGGATTCTAGCTAAACCCTTTATCTCTTCGGTGATTATTGGTGCCAACAAACTATCTCAACTAGAAGACAACTTGGTATCTGTTGATCTAAAGCTTTCTTCTGAAGAAATTGCTCAACTCGATACCCTGACTGTCCCAGCGTCTCTTTATCCGGGATGGATGCAGCCTCTCGAATGGGATGCTAAAGTCAAAGCGGCTTTAGGGAAGGCTTGAGACACTGAAGGTTGCGGCTCTGAGTTATGCGGCTCAACCAATAACCTTCAAGCACTAGACCCCACAGAGATTGTATCCAGTATTTTGGTCAATCCGCTGTACTAGAGTTGTTATACTGCCGATAAGAATCAGGAGACAACACAGATACGGCTCATTTTAGTGGTAAACAAACACCGATACTTTTATTCCAGCTTCTCATTCTAGTAGTTCTTTGATAAGAAACATCATGGAGTATGAACAAATCAAGCATGAGTTAAAAACTTCTGCTGCTCTGAAGCTTTTACGAGGCTCAAATGCAGCTTTAATTCTAAGCTTTTTATATCAACAGTTTAAGGTGATTCAACGAGCTTCTGTTGGTCAGATTGAGATGGAAGCAAAACTAGATGACTATCTCGATTTTTTGCGAGAGATTTATCCAGAAGTATACCCTCGATCGCCCAAGGAATACCTTGGTGAATGGTGTGACGATCAGCTTTTAAGAAAAACATTTAACAGTAGTGACGATCCTGAATTTACTCTGACTGCAGCGGCTGAAAAAGCGATCGCCTGGTTAGAGGATCTGCAAAAACGAGATGAGTTTGTAGGAACGGAATCTCGCTTTCTGCAAATCTTCGATTTGTTAAAAGAGATTCAAGATCGCAGCACTACTAATGTGGAAACGCGAATTGCTCAGTTAGAGCGAGATCGCGATCGCATTCAACAGGAAATTGATCAGATTCGCCAAACTGGAGTCGTTGATCGTTACAGCTCAACACAGTTGCAAGAACGATTTCTATTTGCCAATCAAGTGACTCGCCAGTTGATCGCTGATTTTAGAGATATTGAACAAAACTTTCGCAATCTCACTCGCAAAGTTCAAGAAGCACAGCTTGAGAGAGGTGGCCGGAAAGGCATGGTGATTAGCCGTGTGTTAGATGCTGATCAGGAGTTGAAAGAGTCTGATCAGGGGCGCAGCTTCTATGCGTTTTGGAACTTTCTCATGTCAGCCAGTAAGCGGCAAGAGCTAAAATCCATGATTCAAACCGTTTATCAGCTAGAGGAGTTGCAGCCCTTGACCCAAGAGTATCCTTCACTGCGTCGGATTGAACGGAGTTTATTGGATGCTGGGGAATATATCGTGCAATCCAATCATCGACTGACCGAAAAACTGCGCCAGATGTTAGACGAACGCAATCTTCAGGAAAACCGTCGCGTTGCAGAATTAATTACCGAGGTACAACGCCTTGCTTTACAAGTAGCAATCAACATTCCGACAGAACCAGATTTTTGGGCATTAACAGGAGATCCCAAGGTTCATTTGGTCATGGCCCGCCCCCTACATCCTCTGGAAGAGACAGAAACGCCTACCTTTTCTCTGGATTTCACAGATTTGCCCAGCATTAGCCTGGATGAGGAAATTGCTGAACTTTATCAACAGTTTTACGTAGATGAAGACGTGTTGGCACAGCGCATTGCTCAAATCCTGGAACACTGTCCAACCGTTGCACTTACAGAGTTAATTCAACTCTACCCAGTGACACAGGGCTTGCCGGAAGTTGTTGCGTATTTAACGATCGCTACCCAATCCGATCGCCATGCTGTTGAGCATAGTACAATTGACTCTATTACAATTTCCAGCCTGGAGCCAGAAACCCAACTCCAACTGACCTTGCCACACATCATTTTTCGCCGCTGACCACTCGCATGGTGTAACTCCAGCCACCTCAACCCTATGCGCCCGTCATTCTCAAACTCTTGCAAGGGGTGATGTATAGTGACGATCCTCATTGGGATCAGCTGCAAAGTTATCTAACTCCGATTAAGGACTACTTTAGCAAAATTGGATTGCAGGTTCAGAATTACGAAACGGAGGGTTTTGCTTATCTGGAACAACCTGATCCTGACCCAGACGATCGTACCGAATCACTCCCTCGTCTAACCTCTCGTCGTCAATTGAGCTTCAAGGTGACGGTTCTCTGTGTTTTACTACGAGAGCAATTGCGACAGTTTGATTCCAGCGATGCTACTGGACGCCTGGTGCTAAGTGTTAGGAAGCTACGAGATTTGTTACAACCCTACCTACCCGAAGGGAACAATGAAGAAAGATTTCGGCGAGAAGTGGATAGCCTGGTAAAACAGGGGGTGGAATTGGGATTTTTGCGACACCTGTCTGGACAGGATGAAAACTACGAAGTTCGCCCAATTCTCAAAGCTAAAATTGATGCTGAGATGCTGGAACTTTTGAAGCGCAAGCTAGACGCTTATGCAAACTCTCCTACCTCTTGACTTTATTGAACCCTCTCACAATGCCCCAGCAGGTTTTCGGCTGCAACGGTTTGAGGTGCTTAACTGGGGCACGTTCGACCAGCGCCCTTGGGTGCTGAATTTGCAGGGAGACATTGCACTGCTGACGGGGGCAAACGGGTCAGGAAAATCAACCTTAGTAGATGGGTTGCTAACATTACTGGTTCCAAACAAACGTCGTAACTACAACCAGGCTTCCAGTAGCACTGGTAAGAAAGAGCGGGATGAAAAAAGCTATATCCAGGGGGCGTATGGTCGCACCCGGGCAGAGGAATCCTATGGTTCAAAACCAAAATTACTGCGAGAAAAGGCGCCGCTTTCAGTTCTGCTGGCCTATTTCAGTGACCGGATCAGCAAACAGGACGTAACTCTGGCACAGGTGTTGTGGATGGAAGATGGCTCGGTACGCAAATTTTTTGTAATTGCGGATGTCGAGCTATCGATCGCCACTCATTTTACCCACTTTGCGCGTATTGCTGACCTGAAAAAACAGTTGAAAGCGATCGGAGCAGAAACCTTTGAAGAGTTTGTCAAATACAGTCAGCAATTTCGTAAACGCTTGGGTCTGCAATCAGAAAAAGCGCTGGATTTATTCAACCAAACTGTCAGCATCAAAGAGATTGGTGGACTAAACGATTTTGTTCGCAATCACATGCTCGAAAAGAAAGATGTGCAAACCAAAATCCGCGAGTTGCAGGAAAGCTACGAAAACCTCACCATTTCGCACTCGGCAATTCAAAAAGCCAGAAAACAATTAGAAGCGCTCTTGCCACTAACAGAAGAAGCAGAAAAATATGGAAAACTAAAGATTGATGTTGCTAACTCGCAAAAATTTCAATCTCTTGTACCTGCATTTTTTGCCAGTAAGAAACTAAAGTTGTTAGTGCACGAATTACAGGCGATCGACCAGCAACTCACCCAAACTCAACATCAACGCAGTGAGAGCGATCGCTTGCTCACAACTTTACGCCAACAGGAAAAAGATCTGGATTTTGCAATTAAACAAGACAGTGTGGGTCAGCGGTTGCAGGACCTTGGGCAAGAAATTGAGCGATGCCAGAAGGAAGTTAACCATAAAAAGAAACAGGCTGAAGCGTACGATCGACTCGCTCAACGATTGGCTCTGGCTGAATATAGTGATCGCCATGCCTTTTATGCCGCGAGGGCAAAGGGAGAAGAACTAAAGCAAGAAACTGATGCTGCTTTAGAAACCTTAGAAGCACAACGAGACGAACAAAAGTTGCAATATGCTGACTTACAAAAACAACAAATCAAACTAGACGAATAATTAACTTCTCTTCGTAGCCGGAAGAACCAGATTCCTAAAGCTAATCTGGATATCCGCGATCGGCTTGCCCGTGACCTCAAACTGGATGATACCGAACTTCCCTTTGTTGGTGAGTTACTGCAGGTACGTCCAGAAGCGCAGGAGTGGGAAGGAGCAATCGAGCGTCTGCTTCGCGGTTTTGGTCTGTGTATTTTGGTTCCTGAAGCTCATTATCAGGCAGTCAATGCTTATGTAAACCGAACACATTTACGGGGACGATTAGTTTATTATCGCGTTCTGGCTGTTGCGCCTAACCCTACCCAACGAACCCTTGATCCAGAACAAGTTCCTTATAAGTTAGAAATTAAGCAAGAGAATGAAACATTTTTTCAATGGCTGCGGGATCAATTAATTCGACAATTTAGTTATGTTTGCTGCGACACGATCGAACAGTTTCATCGTGAAGTTCGTGCCATTACTTGCACAGGTTTAATCAAGCATGGTGGGGAACGGCATGAGAAGGACGATCGATCTCAAATTGGCGATCATAGCCAGTATATTTTAGGTTGGAATAATGCTAGTAAGATCAAGGCATTAGAAGCTGACTTGAAGCAAATCAACCAGCAACTCGCACAAATTGACAAACAAATTCAATTATTAGAACGGCAGCGCAAGCAGCGGCAACAACAAGTCTCCTGGTTGCAAGATTTTATGAAGTTTGTTGATTTCTCTGAAATTGATTGGCGATCAATAGACCTTGATCGGCTTGAACTTGAAAAACAACGGCAGCAGCTCGAAGCCAGTTCCGATCGCCTGAAGCAACTCGAAATTCAACTGAAAGCAACTCAGACAGAAATTACTCAGGCAGAACAGCAGCGTGAACGGTTGATTCGAGAGATTCAGTCCTTTGAGGATCGACAGAACCGAGCCCAAACAGAGCAAAATCAGTGCGAGAAGAAGCTGCGATCGTTTATAGCTACGGAGATTGACGCTTTTGCAAAGCACATGGCAGCTAAGCTCAGACAGTATGCAATGACCTTGGAAACCATGACTCAGGACGAAGCAAGCCTGCATGATTATTTGCAGGAGCAACTCCGTCAAAGAGAACGGCAGCAGGATGATTCTCGCAGTGCCCTCAACATACGAATGCTGAACTTTAAGAACGCTTTTCCTGAAACCGCATCAGAGATGGGGACATCCCTTGACTATTTGGATGAATATTTGAAACTTAAAAACCAGATTGAGCAAGATGATTTACCTCGACATGAGCAACGCTTTAAGCAATTGATGAATGAGAAAGTCATCATTGCCATTTCGATGTTCAAGAGCACTTTAGAAAGACAAGAAGAGGATATTGAACAAGCGATTGATGATCTCAACGAGTCTCTATGCAAAATTGACTATACAGAATCGAGTTACATTCAGTTGTGCTGTGATAAGACTCGCAATCGTGAAGTGAGAGACTTCAAAGAAGATCTAAAAGTTTGCCTGGGTGATGTTGCTCGACAAAGCGCTGAAGACAATGAAGAACGCTTTCAAAGCATCCAAACACGCTTAATTGAGCGATTCAAATCCGAAGACCGATGGACAGGCTTAGTCACTGATGTGCGCAACTGGCTGGAATTTTCTGTCAGCGAACGTTACCGCTCAGACAATAGTGAGAAAGAACACCATACAGACTCTTCTGGAAAATCTGGCGGGCAAAAAGTAAAGCTGGCTTATACGATTCTAGCATCTGCGATCGCCTACCAATTCGGACTTAATCAAGACACCATAAACCATAAATCGTTTAGATTTGTTGTTATTGATGAAGCTTTCAGTAAATCAGATGATGGTAATGCACGTTACGCGATGGAACTATTCAAAAATTTGAATCTTCAACTTTTAGTTGTCACTCCAAAAGACAAAATTAATGTGATAGAGCCTTATATTTCTAGTCTGCATTTTGTTGCCAACATCCCTGAAGGTAACTGCTCTAGCATTACCTCTATCTCGATTGAAGAATATCGGCATCATCGTCAAGCTGCTCTCAGTTCTAATCGTGATTGACCCTACTGAAATTAAGCGAAGATCTGAACAGCGCTATGGAGCTTTCCTAACTTCCATCATTACAGGAGAAGAGTTCTTTCCTATTGATTTTTCAGTGGGCACTTTCCCTAAAGACTATCTTGCATTACGCGAAGCCATTACTCAGCTAATCCAAAAATCTAAACAGAACTCTGGTTATGGTTATACTCTTGATTTGGAAACTCGAAAAACTCAGAAGCACGGACTACAGTCTTTACCAAATCGCATTAGCATAGATACAGAACGAGATTATCTAAAACTTATTAGGAAGGAGCAAGAAGTCGCAAAGTTCAAATTAAACGTAGCTCTGATTCAGACCAACATTCCTCAATTATTTGATTGGCTGTCTCATAACCCTTTGAAAGTTGTTGAGTATGCCGATCGTTGGGGTGATCTACTACAAGTCTGCCAATATTTTCAACAGAATTCAAAACCAAATCTTTATATAAGGGAATTGCCGATCCGAGTACATACAAAATTTGTTGAACAGAATCAAAAAATTCTTCGCAGTCATTTAGAAGCCATACTTCCAGTTGATCAACTAGTTTCCGTGGAGGGAGAAAAAGAATATATATTTGAAAAGCGGTTTTCTCTAAAATATCGTGAGCCACTGATCCGATTGAGATTCTTAGATCAACGCTTGAAAACTAGATACGGGTTGCCCATGGCAGATATCAGTATTCCTGTCTCTGAGTTCAGGCAGCTAAATTTGAATATTCATCGCTGCTTCATCACTGAGAATTTGATCAATTTTCTAACCCTGCCCCCTTTAGAAAATAGCTTTGCCATCTTTGGCAGTGGCTATGCAGTTCAAGCTTTGAAAACTGTTGCATGGCTATCACATTTCCCTATTTTTTATTGGGGAGATTTAGATACAGATGGGTTTAAAATCCTGTCTCAACTACGGTCTTACTTTTCTCAAACAATCTCTGTCATGATGGATATGGCGACGTATGAGGTGTTTCAGGACTTTGCGGTTTCTGTAGACAGAACGATCGCTGAAACCTTACCTTATCTGACTTTTGAAGAAGAAACTTTATATAAATATCTTGTATTTCATCAGAAACGCTTAGAACAGGAGCGTATCAGCCAAGACTATGCTAATCAACTTCTACAGAGTCTCATGCAGTAAAGTGTTTGAATCGATACAAGCAATTAGATATTTCTCATCCCTCAATGTTCCAAATCACTTTCTACTCAGGCATTATGGTGCTTGTGTAGCGCACCTTAAAGATTGCTTCGTGCGCACATGCCATAGTTAACTCGGGCAGTATAACGATTTATTGTACAAAGTTTTACTGTAGATCTCTCGGTCTTGGTTGGATGAACGAATACTTCGCTGTCGATTTCCCCACCTGTTAACCCGGCAACAGGAGAGCATGCAGAAAGAGTAAGGCAGCTCGTACAATAGACTTTATCGGAAATAAGGTTAAGCTGGGAGTCTTCGGAAACAAGGTGAGTACCTTAGAGGCAAAGATGCTGTCCTACGCCAAAGCTCAACGCAAACCCCGAGTACTACAAAGCTTGACTGGGTTGACAGCTGCTGAATTCGAGCAGCTTTTAGTGGCCTTTGAACAAGCATGGCAAGGGTATGTGGAACAGCACTATATCAACTGAGATCGGTAACGGCGCTATGGCGGTGGACGCAGTCCCAAGTTGAAGCAGACCTGCGACAAGTTGTTGTTCATCTTGATGTACTTCCGGTTGTACCTGACCCAGGAAGCGCAAGGATTCCTATTTGGCATGGGTCCTATCGATTAGAGGAGGTAATGGCACAGTGCCCGAGTCTGGAATTCATTATTGATGGCACCGAGCGCCGCATCAACCGCCCCAAAGACAAAACCGAGCGCAAGCAATACTACAGCGGCAAGAAGAAGACATTTACGGTCAAGAACAACATCATCAGTCAGCGTCGAGGCAAAGTGGTGTTTTTGAGTGACCTGGAGATTTTCCTCGTAGTTTCGGAACTTGGGCAGGAGTACCAAGTTGGATAAAAAGAACACTCATAGATCGAGCAACTCGCCCCGGTGTCAGGAGAGGCTGCGGTTTCT